>QHZC01000092.1:16261-25287 GCA_003224515.1 Acidobacteriota bacterium | reverse complement strand
CTCGTAACGGAGATGATGGGTGACTATCGCCTTCCACGGAACGATCATTTGAATAACTACCAATGGCACGACACGCTATTCTGGACGAAAGGTGCCCATGGCTTGCGCTTCGGGTCTCAAGGTCAGCGCATGCAGTTCAACCAACACACGACCAGTCAGGTGGGCGGTATCGAGACGTTCAACAAGTTGCAGGACTTTCTAACAGGCACACCTTCCACAATCAGCTTCGCCGTACCAGGCAGGATTGATCCGGATCGAGGATTCCGAGAATCCCTAATTGCGCTCTTCGTCCAGGATGATTATCGCTGGAAGTCTAGCTTCACCTGGAACATCGGCCTTCGTTATGAATTTGCCACCGTCCCGACCGAGGTGAACGGTAAAATCTCCAACCTAGGCCGGATCACGGATCCCCAGTTGACGATCGGGGAACCCTGGCATTCGAATCCATCGCTAAAGGACTTCGCGCCGCGCGTCGGCTTGGCGTGGGACCCGTTCAAAACCGGGAAAACCTCTGTGCGTGCCGGCTTCGGGATGTTCTTTGACCAGATCCTGCCTAAATACTACGTGTTCTCGGGGAGCCTGGATCCTCCATTCACGACGCGCACCAGCCGCGCAAAGCCTCCGTTCCCGAACGCTACGCAGGGCTTCAACCTCACTACTCCCGTTTGTCCTGCAACTCCCTCTTGTCTCAAAGCGAACCTTCAGACTGTCAACTTCGACCTGCAGCCGTCCTACATCATGCAGTACAACTTGAATCTGCAGCGCGTGCTGTCCGGAAACTGGGACGTAACCCTCGGCTACGCGGGCTCCCACGGGCTCCATCTGATACGAGTGGCCGAAGCCAACCTTGCACAGCCCGGTATCGTAAGTGGGCGACCGGGCTACATCGGCACTGTCGATGCGCAGACGGGGTTGAATACCTGCTGCCGGCGCAACCCTAATTTCGGCGGCGTGGCACAACGCCAGACAGATTCCCAATCGTTCTACAATGCGCTGCAGGCGGGCCTGTCGAAGCGTATTTCCCACGGACTGCGCGCGCAGCTGTCGTACACTTTCTCTCGTTCCATTGATGAGGGCAGCGGAATCAACTCCCAGGACTTCGATAACTCCAGCCAATACTCGATCAATTTCTACGACCGCAAGGCAGACCGGGGCCTTTCCAGCTTCTCCGTCAAGCACGTCCTTGTAGCGAACTGGGGCTATGAGCTGCCGTTTGGCCGGACCAAGACGGGACTTGCCGGCGCACTTTTGAAGGGTTGGCAGCTCAACAACATCATAACGGCGCAGTCGGGAACGCCTTTTGAAGTTCGGCTCGGCCACAATCAGTCGGGAAATCTGAACACGATAGACTTTTCGCTCCACGAGCGCCCGGATGTTAAGTCAGGTGCATCCAACAATCCTGTCACGGGCGACCCCAAGCATTGGTTTGACGCGAACGCGTTTACCTTGCAACCGGCTAACACCATCGGGAATCTCGGCAGAAACACGCTCATGGGCCCCAAACTGGTGAACTTTGACTTCTCTTTCTTCAAACAATTTCATTTAAGGGAAAGCAAGATGCTTCAGTTCCGCGCGGAAATGTTTAACATCTTCAACCATGCGAACTTTGGCGTCCCAGATTCAGCCAACCGGACTGCACTTCTCCCTTTCACCGACCCGTACGGCGCGACTTGCCCGCAAGGGCAGACATGCGCAAGACCCAATCCCAGCGCCGGAGCCATCACCAGAACTGTGACGACCTCACGGCAAATTCAGTTTGGATTGAAGTTCACTTTTTAAGGGCTGCCTGCTGAACCAGTACTTCAGACTGGCTTGCAATCCAGCTTGGCTGGAACCAGGTATGCAATAGGGAGAGAAATTTGGCATCGACCACCTGTGGAGCGGGCAGATAGATTATCTCTTCCTTCGTTAATGGCGCCGCGCCCGCGTTCAATCTGGAGGCGGAGGACAGCACCGTGTCCGCCACGACTCCCACGATCAACATTTCCTTGTTGAGAGGACCCTGCCTCAGCAACTCAGCACTCACCAGATAGTCACCGTGGTTCTGCGGACCGTTGACGGAAAGATCTTAAAGATCCGCAAAGCCACCACCGCCGGGCGGGAACACAAGGAATTCTACGCCACGCTCCAGATTCCGATGGAGGTGATGATGTCGTCGTCGGCTCCCGTTGCTGGCGACTGAAAGGGAAGAGTGTCAGTTCCTGCGCTTGCAAAACTTGACTTTGGAATCGCGATGTTAGATGCTCCCTGCCCCTATCAAGCCATTCTTTTTCCGAACGACGAGTTAGCGATTTCTGGCGACAGCAAAAGACAAGCGCCCCAGGGTGGCACCTATGGCTCGGATGAATGCGAAGTCGACAGCAATGCGGAAGTGCTGCATGACCTTCGCATCAACCGTGCTTGATGAACGTGCCGTCATTCAGCTCGGCAACCGCTTGGCGTAACTGCTCTTGGGTGTTCATCACGATGGGGCCATACCAAGCCACTGGCTCCTCGATTGGCTTTCCGGACACTAGGAGGAACCGAATTCCCTCAGATCCGGCCTGCACCGTCAACTCGTCACCGCGGTCGAACAGCACCAACGAATGGTTACTAACGTCATACACGGGTGGCGCATCGGATTTCGCGACCTGCTCGGTCAGAACCGGTCGGGGATTCGAGGCGTCGCGGAAAGTGCCGGAGCCCGCGAACACGTACGCAAAGGCGTTGCGCGTAGTCTCGACATTCAGCCGCTTCCGCTGACCGGGCGGAACGAAAATATCGAGGTAATGCGGATCGGCGGCCAGGCCCTCTACTGGCCCCTTTTTGCCCCAGAATTCGCCACAGACGACGCGCACTTCGGTGCCGTCATCGTCGGTGACCTCGGGAATCGCGCTCGAGGGAATGTCCTGATACCGCGGGTCGGTCATCTTCAGGGATGAAGGCAGGTTGGCCCACAGTTGGAAACCGTGCATGCGGCCCTGCGAATCACCCTTGGGCATTTCCTGGTGAAGGATGCCGCTGCCGGCGGTCATCCATTGCACGTCGCCGGCGGTCATCTTGCCCTTGTTTCCAAGGCTGTCGCCGTGCTCGACAGAGCCGGCGAGCACGTAGGTGATCGTCTCAATCCCCCGGTGCGGATGCCACGGAAATCCGGCGAGGTAATCTTCCGGGTTGTCATTGCGAAAATCGTCCAGCAGCAGAAACGGGTCGAAATCCTTCGTTTTACCGAAGCCGAAAGCGCGCTGCAGCTTCACGCCAGCGCCCTCGATCGTGGGCTTCGTTTGAATAATCTGTTTGATTGGGCGGAGTGACATAATCTTCCTCTTTCTGCGGCACACAGCACTTTCGATGTGTGCCGGGCGCCAAATGATTCAGGCTTTCACAAACTGGACATCGACGGTGATGGTCACCTCGTCTCCGACGAGGATGCTGCCGGTCTCCAGCGCAGCGTTCCACGTCAGACCGAACTCTTTGCGGTTGATCTTTGTGGTCGCCGATAGCCCCAGGCGCGTATGGCCCCAGGGATCCTTGGCGGGCGGAGTCGGTCCTTCGACGGTGAATACCACGTTGCGGGTGACGCCGCGGACGCTCACGTCGGCCGCGACGGTTAGTTCTCCGTTGCCAGTACGGGTTATGCGCGTGGACTTGAAGGTCAGACCGGGAAACTTCTCTACGTGAAAGAAGTCCTCGCTCTTCAGATGGGTGTCGCGCGTGTCGATGGAGGCCGCTTCGATGGAAGCCTCGACACGAGAGTTAGTATAATCGGTTTCGTCCAAGGTCAACACTCCCTTGATAGTGGCGAATTGCCCCTTGACGTTGGAGAGCATCATGCCTTTGACCTTGAATTCGGCCACGGAATGGACCGGGTCGAGGTTCCAGGTAGTGGTTGCCGTTTGTGGTACAGCCACTGTGCTCATTCTTGTCATACTATTCTTAGATGCGTTATCACGATAATATATATCGCCAGGCGCAGGACGAAGGTGACAAAGTATGGTCAACAAGCCAGAGAAACGAGCGAGCGTAGTTCAGTGGCAGAACGGATGCCCAAGCTTCCTCTAGATAAGCTTAACTAGCTGGAACGGTTGCACTTACACGACAAGGCAACGCCGAATTGGAAAATGATGAAAAAAGGGGCTCCTTTGACCTGCTCCCATTTTCCAGACAGCAGCGGAGTTGAGCCCGGAATCAAAAAAAACTCAAGACGCCCGAGCATTGCAAGCTACCTGGAACTCCATTTCCGAGTCCAGAATCAACAGTTAGGCTGCACATTCGTGAACGGGGACAAGGCTACCGCATGTGCGCTTTCCCTCGCGGGACTGCACGGGCTCACTCCATACGCAAGGCGCGCATAGGATCTATGGACGCAGCTCGGTGGGCCGGAAAAAATGCAGCTGCCAACGTGACTATGGAGATGCAAACTAACGCAACAAGAATTGTCAGAGGGTCGCTGGAGCTTAAACCATACAGCATGGAACGCAAAGTCGTGGCTACCGCAAGGGCCGCAGGGATGCCAATGCCAAAACCCAAGGCAGCCACGGAGAAGCTTTCCAGCAAAACCATCCAAAGCACTTCTCGTCGCTGTGCGCCCATAGCCATACGGATACCGATTTCCATGGTTCTCTGGCTGACACCGTAGGAGATCGTTCCGTAAAGCCCGATCGCGACCAAAAACCCGGCCAGTCCACCAAAAAAGAGGGACAAATTTGCAATGAGGCGCTCTTGCGAAACCGTCTCTGCAAACTGAGCCTGCTGCGTCATGGGTTTTTGCAGCGGCAGATTGGGATCGATCTCGTGAACCACCTTCGCGGCTTCCGGGATGAGCATCCTAGGATCGCCGCGAGTGTGCAATTCATATTGCATGTCCAGTACCCCCCGCGTCTGCGTGAACGGGAAATATGCCATCGGGCGCTCGGTTTCGCGAACACTTGTATAGCGGCTGTTTCCCGCAACGCCCACGATGGTGTATTGGACCTTACGGTTCTCGAGAAGTGCGATGTGATGTTCCAGGGGGTAAACGCCCGACAAGTAGCGATCAACAAAGGCCTGATTGACGACGGCGACTTTGCGTGAATCGGCGGTATCGGGGTCTTCGAGGTCGCGCCCGAGTTGCAAGGGGATTCCGAGTGTGTGCAGAAAACAGGATCCGACAAAATTCGCCCGCACGCCGGCAAACGGGCGGTCGGGCATGGGATCCTGCCCATCCACAAGGACGCCGTCGTTGTCGCTGCCTCTGCTGCCGATGCGCACCTCCATAACCGTTGCCGAATCCACGCCCGGCAAGGCGCGCATGCGATTCAACAGCGCGGTGTGAAACCGGACTGCATCCGCATCCGTATGGACGTTTAACTGCGGGCCGATTCCAAACACGAGCAGGCCGTCGGTGCGCATGCCAAGGTCGCGGGATTCCAGATTCCGCAACGTCCGGTACAGCAGACCCGCCGCGCAGAGCAGGATCATGCAGAGTGAAATCTGAAGCGCCACCACCAGCTTGCGTCCCCGCAAACGGTTTTGCCTCGTGCCAGCCGCCCCGCCGTTCGATCGCAACGCAAGATTCAACGGAAGCCGAGTAACGAGTCCCATGGGCGCCAACCCAAACGCGATGGCGACCACCACGGAGACACCGCAGGTGAACAACAAGACTCGTCTATCTGGTTCAATAATTATGTCCACGCCAGACCAGACCGTGAGCGCTTGCGTGGCCGCTCCTGCAAAGAACCAGCCTAGTGCCGCGCCTGCCGCCACCAGCAGCATGCTTTCCCTGAGCATTTGCAGAAAAAGGGCGCGCTTGTTGGCTCCGAGTGCCTGGCGTAGTAAACAAAACTCTGGTAGCCGGGTGGCATTTCTCGCCAGCAGCAGCATGACAACATTTGCGCATGCAATGATCAGGACCAGCACCACCATGCTCATCAGGAACCGCAGCGGGTGCTCGTAATCATCTCGCAAATTTTCTACACCCTGAACTCCCGAAAGAACAAGCTGCGGCCTCTGTTCGTGGGGATCAACTGGCGAGGCGTTCGCTAGCGCATTCTGAAACGCCGGGGTTAGTTGCGCCAGGGCCTGTTGCGGCGAGACTCCGGGCCGCAAGCGGCCGAGCATTAGCATGGCCAGCCAGTTTTGCGACCCATACAAAGTATGATCGGTCGACGGCGTTCCCCACGCATTTAATTCGGGACGCACTTGCAGCGGAATCCAGAAATCCATGGCCGAGTGGACTGGATCCACTCCATTGAAACCGGGAGGCGCGATGCCTGCAATCATGAAGGGGATGCCCTTGACGTAGATTGTCCTGCCTAGGATGTCCTTGTCACCGGCGAATCGGCTCTTCCACCATGCATAATTCAAGACGGCGATAGGCGCGTGAGTTGATTCGTCCTTCAGTGTGAACCCGCGCCCCAAAATTGGCTGGACTTGCAGGCCGGAGAAGAAATTACCGCTCACCATTTCTCCGAGGGTTTCCTCCGGCTCGGCGCCGATCCGCACGGCTACTTTCTCAAAGGCCAGCGGAGCAAAACCGATGACATCGGTGAAAACCTCCTGCCGAATGCGCATGGCTTCGAAGACCGGCAATGACATCGACATGTCGCCGTAGCCCGTTTGCGAGGTGCTCAGAGGCTGATTTTTCAAATGGAAATAAACGAGCTGTTGTGGATTCGGGACCGGAAGAAAATGGAGGAGTACGGCATTCATCACGCTGAAGATGGCCGTGTTGGCTCCAATCCCCAGCGCGATAGTTAGGATAGAAACAGAGGTGAAAACTGACGATTTTGCCAGTTGGCGAAGCGTGCAGCGAAGACCCTGTGCAACACTCAACACGGAAGCGCCTCAGTCCTCAGGGGTTGCCCAATTTAGTCACAGCAGGCAGCGTACCAAGTAACCGGGCGAAAGAAGTCTTTGATTTGCATGAAGTTACGCGGATGTCGCAAGACTAACCCGAGCTAAAACTGTTCGAACTCAGAGAATAGCGTTCGAAAATGGACATCTGATGCGCCCGGCCGCAACCTGTGAGGTATTTTGAGAAAGAGCAGAGTCGTCGGCTCCCGGACTGCTAAGTAACTACATTTCGATAGATGAGAAGTTAGCTCCACGGTCGAAATAAAGGGCGGTCGAGCTTTGAAGTGCCCTGGTTTCATGAGGAGGGTGTAGCTTCCGCTTTGCCGAGACGAGGGCTGGCTGAACCCGCCCTCCATTCTCGGCGCGAGGTTTCTCCACGCTACTGTTTGTGGATCTGGATGTTGCCGCTCGTTATGGACCCTCCATTACTATAGGAAAAATTTGGACCGGTTACGCTGATGAAAAACGTGTCCCTGCCCGCACCAGATTCCGCATTATCACAGGCGTTTACAGTGTAGGTGTAGCCGAGCTTCTGGTTCACCTTGGCATCGCCCTTGAACGTCCCGCATTTGCCTTGGAAAGTGACCGAGGGCACACTAGTGTTCGTGCTGTGCACATCGATCCTCCCACCTGTAGCGCCATCGTCGTGATAGGAAAGTGATGCTTTGGGCTTGTCATTCATCGCGACAATCCCGAAATTGGCAGTGAGACCAGTCGTTTGAGAAGCGATCTGGCCGCCCCCGGTGATCTTCTCGGCTCCCGGCAGCGGTGGTGCTGGCGGTCCGGCGCAGGTGCCCGTCGTGACGATGTTCGGATTCGCCATTAATTGGTGGGTGAAATTTGCCCGGATCTTACGGCGGCTCGTCGGGTTATCAGGACCGTTGTCCGGGCCGACCTCCATGTTAACAAGGTGATCGTCAGAGAAGGCGACGTTAGCGCGGTGCTGCGAGTCAAAGGCGATTTGGAAGAGGTCGGCAAGGCTGCGGTCCGCTCCACCACCAAGGCCCCCGGTTGAGATCGTACCGCGGTGGATGACGTGATCGCTGATCACGCTCTGTATGAACGTTGGCACGAGAGCATGACCATTGAAGGCCTCGGCGTAGTATACGTTCCACTGCGCCCAGTCTTGCATGCAAGTCGCGCCAGAATTGCAAGGGGCCCCCTGCGAGGCCGGGTGTCCCGGCTCCAGAATGGCGCGGTCGTTCGAATTGCCGAATCGATCATCACCGAACCAGACGACACCTACGTGACCATTGGCGTCGGCGGAGATCCAGGGGAAGACGTTGGCGTTGCCGATCGTCGTACCTGAGTTTACCTGGAAGGGAGTCGTCCAGGTCGTGCCTTGATCGGAGGAAGAGGAGAAAAGGATATTGCTATTGTCCGACCAGACCGCGTAGACGAACCCGAGGTCATCCACGGCAAGGGCGGGGAAAAGATTGACCGCTCCCTGATTCTGGCCACCCGCGGGGCCGGCGAAGATCTTGAAGTCGGTGAATGTGAAGGCGGGCAGGCCCAACTTTGCGTCGGTCGAGACGCCAACGTAGACGCTACGGAGCGGTTGACCCGAAAGGTTTTCCGTTGCACTGTCTGGAGCCACAAATATCGAGTAGAGGTTTCCGCGGCTTGGACAACTCGAGCGGTCTACCTTGATCTGCCCAGCGACGTTGGCGCTGTTGGTGGCCGGCACTCCGCCCGCAGCCGGGAACGTTTGGGGATCAACTGCCTCGCCGAACGCGTCGAGATAGGTCCTCCCGCCGTTCGTCGAAAGCTGGACGTCAATGCTGAAGGTGGCCACATCATGGTAGTTGAGGTATACGTTCTGGTTGCCAAACCCGTCGATCCACTGGCGGTCGTCGCCCGGAATCAGCGCGACGGCCGGGTTCGGTTGGCTGAAGGTGTCACCCCGATCGGTCGAATGCGTGCCGGTGACTCCCGGCGCCAGCGTCAGGCTCACCAGGGCTAGATTCGGGATCCCGCTGGTCGGGTAGTTGACGGCAATATCCACGTCGCCGCCGCCCTCAGCAAGGCCAACAAACGAGCAGCCGAAGGCCGCAAGGCCGCACCCGTCTGGCTGGCCTTCATACTTGAAGTCATACGTCCCGTCCATGTTCGGCCCGCCGTCAATCGGAGCGTAGGAGCGCCAAAGGTCTACGCCTCCCGGCACGCCGCGGATACTGGAGACGTAAACGGTGTTGTCTGGGGACGGGGAGACT
>QHZC01000092.1:14938-16172 GCA_003224515.1 Acidobacteriota bacterium | reverse complement strand
GGGCAGAGCCAACATACCCACCAGGCACGCGAGCCCAAGAGCTAGACCAAAATGCAATCGAGCTTTCATACTGACCACCTCCTTACGTTTGATCATCGTTTCCTCCAGATTTTGCACTCTGAATGATGGCGGGCCACTTCAGCGAAAGTGAAGTAGCTTTGGATGGCCCTATTGATCCTGGTCTGGCTTCTAGGACAGATACCCGCCGTCGTAAATCCAGGAAACACTTGAAAATTGTTTACAGGAAACACCTGAATTAGGGGAGAAGAAAACCCGAAAGGCCTCTATTCCATGGATGAAGAATAGACTGACCTGGGCAGTCCACATTCAAGGCCTGGATGTTAGTAGGATTGAAACCCCGTGGTACTGAAACGCTTCGTCCGTTCGAACTACACCCGACCGATCCACAATTCGATAGCGGATTAGAATCCGGCAACCACCTTCCGGCCGTGGCGATCGGCGTCCATTGGGCGGATAGGCGGCAACTTCAAGCGAGCGGGTCTCACTGCTAGCCAGATCCCGATGTGTCGTGTAACCGCCAGATGAGATCCGCCTTGGCTCTTTGGCGATTGACAGGCTACTCTTCCACAATCCAAATTCGGGAGAGTTGCCGACTATTCTGCAGTTGGCAACAGAGCTCGGCAGGCCAGAATCAACAGGCTTCGGCCTTATAATCACGCCGACGTCAAGTTGCACTCACAGGCCCTGCTAACCTCGGTTGTTGACGAAGTTCAGCAGTTCAGTTCTCATGAGCAGCAGGACGACATCACGCTAATCGTCGCTAAGTGCGGATGAAATGAGTAGACACCACTTCACGCTAATTCGACCCAGCCAATTCTGATTAGGCCCAATTCTAAATGGCCCTGAAGTCGTCGGACCGAAGCGGCGGTCCGCTCCTTGACTTTAGCGATCGCGGTGCCTGGATTACGTTATTGCTCGTAACCAATTCATTTGCAGTATGACGCTTACGTTACTGCGGAGGGATGCGCAAACCCAACGTCCGACTCTCGCCATCCCGCTACCCGAGTCCATCACTGCCGAACGTCTCGCGGGGGTGATTAGCGGACTCAGCAATTTGGCCAGACCGTATAATCAGGGACTGCGCCGGTATGGCGTCATGCTCCCCGAAACGGCGATAGCGCTTCACCCGTCCGGTGACGTTCTCGAGCCGACCTGCCTGGAGCCAGCACGTCGTCGCTGCACACTCCGGCACGCGAATCTGAAGTCCGGAGAT
>QHZC01000092.1:569-14845 GCA_003224515.1 Acidobacteriota bacterium | reverse complement strand
GGAAATAGCTGCCTGCTAGACGCGCCAACGCGAACCCGCACACCGCGCCTGCGATGACGCCCGTCGACGCCATCACGCCGCCCTCGGCGATGACACCGGTCAGGAGATGCCGCGGCTGCGATCCAATCGCTAGCCGGATACCGAACTCGCGTGTCCGCCCACTGACGGAAAACGCCAGCACACCGGCGACGCCAACCACGGCAATTGCCAGCGCAACGGCTGCGAAGCCGCCGAACACCACGGTATTCAACCGATCCGGCGTGAGCACTTCTGCGCGGACGTCTTCGAGTGTCGCCGCGCGCTCGACCGGCTGGTCCACGGACATGTCCCGGATAATGCGCGTGATCGGGGTCACCAGCGCGTACGGATTGGTGCTTGCGTGAACGAACAGGCGGCCTCCCCAGACCTCCTGCTGCTCGAAGGGATGGTATACGGTCAGGGCCGGACCCGGCACCACGTGCTCGTCGTCCACATCGGCCGCGACGCCGACGATGCGCCGGGGCGCCGTGCTGATGTCGATGAACTTCATCACCGGATCGGTCCACATGATGTGGCGGTTGAGACTCGCCACCTCGGCGGTCGGAATCGTTGAAGTCGCGTCCGGCAATCATCGGGACGCCGAGCGCCGCAAAGAATCCGGGCGAGATTGTCCGCAACTGCGCGCGCGGATCTTCTTCGCCCGGCGCGCGCACGTGGCCGTCCGCAGAAAACTCGAAGCCAGGACCAAAGCTGCCGGCGTCGCGCCAGGGAACGACGATGCCAAAGGCGACGCGATCCACGCCGGGCAGTTGCGTAATGCGCCGCATGGATTCTTTGTAAAAAGCCGTGATCTGATCGGGCGTCCGTCCGTACGAAATCGCCGGTACGTTTATCGCGAGTACGTGCCGGGTGTCGAGGCCGGTCTGCGCGGCCTGCAGCGCGAGCAGTGTCTTAAGCAACATGCTGGCGCCGGCCAGCAGCACGAAGGACGCGGCGATTTGTGTCACGGCGAAGACGCGTAGCCGGCGACTGGTGCTGCCGGTGATCCGCAGACTGCCATTCGATAGGCCCAATCCATTCGATGTGTCGGCCGACGGCAGGTGCGGAACAAATGCCAAAAGCACCGCCGCGGCGACCGCCAGCAGCGTGCCGACCCACAGCATACTCGAGTCCACGGTCAGATCGAGCGCCCGCACCGAGAAGCGCGCGGCGTACCTGGCCAGGATGGCCACCATCGGCCGCGCGCTCAGCACTCCTAGCGTCGCGCCCGCGCCGCACAGCAGCAGGCTTTCGGCCAGCAGTGTTCGCCGCAGCGCGCCGGGACTTGCGCCGAGCGCCGCACGGACCGCCAGCTCGCCTTCGCGCCGAACCGTCCGCGAGAGAATCAGGTTAGCGACATTCGAGCACGCGATGACAAAGACAAGCGCCGACGCAACGAGCAGCACCAGCAGCACCGTCCTCGCGCGCGAAGTGATCTGGTCACGCATCAACACGGCGTCGATCCGGAAGTCCGCTTTCGCCGAATACGCTTCCGGATGTTCTTTAGTGATCGCCCCGTGGACGGCACGCAGCTCGGCGCGCGCCGACTCGAGATCCGCGCCGGGCGCGAGGCGGCCGAAGAGTTCCGTCATCCGATGGACTCGTCCGGTCACCATCGTCGCCGACAGATGATGGGGGCTTGTCACCACGTTGGCGATGATTTCGGTTTCTGCGGGATAAGGCACCGAGGGTTCCAGCACCCCGACGACGGTGGCAGAGCGCGTGCCAAGTCTGACGGTTTTGCCGAGCACGGTCGGATCGCTGTTGAGCCCGGTCTTCCAAAAACGATAGGTCAGTACAGCCGCGCCGGCCGCGTTCGGGCCGTCGTCTCGCGCGTCGAGCAGCCGGCCGAGGATTGGGTGCAGCCCCATCACCTCGAAATACGATCCGCCGACGACGCCCGCACGGACCTCACGCGGTTCGCCGAGGCCTACCATGGTGAAGCCGATGGTGGAGAAGTCACCGAACGCGCTCAGAGTCTTGACGCGCGCGCGCAGATCCTGAATTTCGGGCACGGAAAACGCAGCGTTGTCGGCGCCGATGCCACGCGCACTCTGGCGGATGTAGATCAGGCGATCCTCGTCGCGATTGACAAGCGGCCGCAGCAGCACGCCGCGCACCACGCTAAAGATGGCGGCGTTAGCGCCGATGCCCAGCGCCAGCGTGAGCACCACGGTGACCGCAAGCCCCTTGACGCGAGAGAGCGAGCGGACCGCGAATTTCAAGTCGCGCAAGAAGGTCAGGAGGGCTTCTTGGAGTTGAGAATCTTGCGTGTGCTTTTCGGTCATGACGATTGCTCCTTTAATTCCGTCGCCAGGCATGCGGCGAGACGTTCCAGACTTTGGGTCCAGCCCGCTTCCATTCCCGCGAGATACGGGGCGGCCTTGTCGGTCCTCTTACTGTAATGACGTGAGCCTGCAACGTTAGTTTCGTCTTACCGCTTTGCTCGGCGAAGGTCACGCTGGTCAGCACCCCAAAGAGCGGATTACCCTCTGCGTCCAGCGTAGCGCTGATGAAGACGAGCCGCTCGGGCTCAACGATCTCCCGACAAACGCCTGTCATCGGATAGACGGTACCATGGGCCACGCATGTGGATGCGGATCGCTCCGCCGGGCCGCACATCCAGCTCCCAAACCGGACTCGTAAATCCGTGCGCACGCCACCACTGTGCCATGTGCTTTGGATCGGTCCACACCTTGAACACAAGCTCTCTTGGAGCATCGAAGACTCGCGTGAGCACCAGCTCAGGCTCTTTTTCCTTTGTCGCCGTGTTTCCTGTAGCCATACTTCTTCTCCTTATTCTGTACGTCTCGCAAATAGTCATCCAGACGATCCAAGCTCTCTGGCCAGAACTTCCGGTAGTGCTCAGCCCAATCGGCAACATCCTTGAGCGGACCCGCCTCCAGGCGGCAGGGCCTCCATTGTGCCTCGTGTCCCCGCGCGATCAGTCCCGCGCGCTCCAGCACCTTAAGGTGTTTGGAGATGGCCGGCATGCTGATCTCGAAGGGCTCGGCCAGTTGCGTGACCGAGGCTTCCCCGGACATTAGGCGCGTCAGGATGGCGCGGCGGGTGGGATCGGCGAGGGCCGCGAAGGTGGTGCTGAGGCGATCTGAGGTCATACCATAATTAACCTATAGGTTAAATACATCTCCCGACTTGGGCTGTCAAGGGGAAATTACATTGAAATTACATGTGCTGAGGTTCGGCTAGAGGTGTCCCTCCTCGTGGGTATCAAGAAGTCCAAAAGAAAGCGAGCAGTTCCGGATCTTGCTTCCTTCAGTAGGACGGGAGCTTCAATGCCAGTTTTGGACCGAAGTTGCGCCTGATTCAAACCCACTTCGCTAAGCAAGCCCTGCAAGAAAAAATCAGCTCGCCGTTCTATAGCAGAGTACCGACAGTCGTATGTCTTGGCCGTACGCTTTTGAAGAAATAACTCTATGGAACAACCATCTTCGCGCAGTGCGCCATCCTATCCGGTCAATAGCACGCTCCGTCCCCGGGTCGCACATAGAACTTACTCGCTCGTCCGTCTTGAAGATGAGGAGGCTACTTCTATGCCCGCACGAATTCGAGCAACTCACACCGTGAAAAAAGGGCCCAGATTGCCACTCTGCTGTGCTGGTCTGCTTGCTCTCGTATCTATTTCTGCGGCCAGCTCCTTTGGACAAACTACCGCTCATTCGCCGGGCTGGGTCGTCTTGCCCGTCGATGAATACCGGACTCTTCACGCGAAGGCGTATCCCATCGAGCGAGACCGGGAGCCGCCTCCCGTCGAAGCCACGCTCACGCGCGTTGACTACGACCTGCGCATCAACGGTGCACTCGCTTCCGGCCGCGCGAGTCTGACCGTCGATGTCTTGAAGGACGGCTGGGTGCGTGTCTCGGTTCCGGCGGGCCTGCTGGTTCGTGAAGCAAGACTCGACGGCAAACTTGTTTCTCTCGTGTCCGATGCCAGCGGTAAGGCGGGAAGCCAACTCTCCGCACTCCTTTCCCATTCGGGCCGGGCGGTCTTGTTGCTTGACATTGCCATTCCCGTGGCAACATCGACGGGCGAAGAGAGTATCTCTCTGCCCCCAACTGCCTCCGGCGTTACGCGCGCCTCCGTGCAACTTCCTCGCCATGGCGTGGACGTCAGACTCACGGGCGGTCTCCTCTCCGAGAAATCCGAATCCGTGGCGGAAAGCAAGTGGATCGCTTACGGCCGAGGAAACGAGGCACTCACCTTCGCTTGGCGAAGGAAGACCGAGGATCACCGCGACACGCAGCCTTTGCGAATGCGCGGATCGCTGATGCAACTTCTGGGGCTCGGCGAGGACTTGACTTCCATCAACGCCGAAGTAAATCTGGAGATAACTCAGGGCGCTGCGCGCGTCGCAAAAATTCAAATCCCCGATAAAGTCACGATCAATCAAGTTTTGGGTGCAATGGTGGCTGATTGGGAGATGAAGGCCAACGAACTCTCCGTTACATTCCTGGAACCGGTGGAGCAAAACGCCCGATTCGTCGTGACCGGTGAAACTCGCAGTCCTCGCGAAGGACAGATTGATATTCCTCTTCTGCGTCTTCTCAACGCGGAACGCGAGACCGGTGGCGTCGCGGTGGAAGTTCTCGGCGCCGGGGAGATCAAGGATCTCAAATCCGATGGGCTCGACAGCGCAGATGCGACGGACCTCGGCGAAATGGTTTCGAATCGCCAATCTCCATCGCTCGCTGCGTTCCGGTTCCGCTCCGGCGACGGGAAATTGACACGATTGCTCAGCTTGAATGTGGCGCGGTACGCGCCCCAGGCCGTTCTGATGGCTAATGTCTCGGAAGCCCGCTACCAGGTTCTGATAAGCAGCGAAGGGAAAACGCTGGTCCAGGCGCGTTACGCCGTTCGAAACAATCAGCGCAACTTCCTCAAGATCACCTTGCCGCCCGGCGCTACACTCTGGAGCGCATCGCTAGCGGGTAAAGCAGTGCGGCCGGGGCAGTCGCCGGACGGCAGTCTCCTCCTACCCCTTGACAAAGCGCGCACAGGCGAAGAAGCGCCGGAGTTTGCGGTTGAGGTTGTCTATCTGAGCCGCGGCACCGCGTGGAAGGACAAAGGCCAGTTCAAGCTGGCCCTGCCTGCCCTGGACCTGCCGGTCTCCCGCACCGGGCTGCTCGTGTATCATCCGCCGCTGTTCAAAATGACGCCCGAACCGGGAGCCTTTCGAACGGAACCTTTCGAGAATCCGATCTCGTCTGCTCTCAACTCTCCAGTCACTGGATACGGAGCTGTCGGGGTTTCAGCCGGCGTAGGCGCGGGAGTCGTCGCGGGAATGGCAGCGTCCTCAGTTGCTCCAGCGCCCCCCTCGCCCGACATGGATGCCAAGGACGAAACTAAATTCAAGCGTTCTCCAGTCGCAACTCAAGCTCTTCTGGATAAATTTCGGGCGGATTCTTTGGCAGGGAAGCGCGCTGGAATTCTTCCCATTCACGTTTCCTTCCCCGTATTCGGCCCTTCGCTCTATCTGGTTTCCGAGCTAACCGGGGAAAATCAGGCCCCTTCCGCAGGATTAACGTATCAGCACGAGAAAAAGGCAGGTGGCAAATGAAAAAGATCTCACCGATATTCTTGGCATGGATTCTGGTTCTCCCCAGTTTTGCAGCGGCAGCAGACGATGCAGCTCTTCCTCCCGTACCAGCAACGGGCAATGTCACGCTTCCACTGGACGAATACAATCGGCTCGTCGAACTTGCCAGCAAGCCTGTCAGGAAACTGGACGCGCCCCCCGTTCCCTACACCATGAAACACGCGGACTTGAAGTTCCGAGTCGCGAATGAATCGGTGCAGGGCACTGTGCAACTGCAAGGAGAAATCTTCCATATGGGCGCCACCAAGATTCCTCTGACGAACGGCATGGCCATTCTCGACGCCCGCCAGGAGAGGAAGGGCTTGCCTCTCGAATTGGAAAATGGAACGCACACGACTGTTCTCACTGGACCAGCGGACTTCGCCGTCACCCTCGATGCCGGTCTTCCCCTCAGCATTGAAGCTGGACGAGCCTCCTTCAGTCTTCCCGTACCATGGGCAGGCAGCGTTCGGCTCGCGCTTGTTGTTCCTGGTGACCATACCAATGTTCGAATCAACCCCGGCCTCATCACCTCCAGGTCCTCAGAGAAGGGACAAACCGTTATTGAAGCCGCGCTTATCCCTGGACAGCCCGCGAACATCTGGTGGAAAACTCGCGAAACTGCCGCGCCCGTTGTTCCGAAAGAAGCGCGCTTTCTCTCGGACGTAAAAACGCTCGTTTCCGTCAGCGAAGCCGACATTCGAATCGCCGCTCTTGCCGACATTACCGTCGTGCAAGGCGAACCTTTGCAATTTCAAATGGAAGTCCCCGCAGGATTCGAAATCACCGGCGCCACTGGTGCATCGGTGGAATCCAGAGAATTCGAAGCGGGCCTGTTGACCCTGAAAGTTAACGACCCAGCGCAGCGAAGTCACCAGTTCCTGATCTCCATGGAAAAATCAATCACCGCCACAAAGGCCGACGCACCCTTTCTCAGTTTCAAGGATGCACAACGGGACACGGGCGAGGTTCTCGTCGAAGGCGGCGGAACGATCGAGTTAACTGCCAGGGAGGCGGGCGGCCTCAAGCGCATGGATTTCAAGGAGATGAATCCGTACCTGCGTTCGCTCGCGCGCTTTCCAATGCAGGCGGCATTTCGTTATCACAAACAGCCGAACGAGAAGCCCACGCTTGCGCTCGAATGGACGCGCTTTCCGGACAGCAGCGTGCTCGCGGCCGTTGCCGAACACGCGTTCGTCACAACCCTGGTAACCACCGAGGGCCGGTCCTTAACCGAGATAAAACTCACCATCAAAAATCAGGCGCAGCCGTTCTTAAAAGTGGCTTTGCCCACAGGCGCAAGCATTCTCTCCGCCGAGGTGGCCGGAGAAAAAGTGAAACCTGTCGAGGGATCCGACGGCAATCGCGTGCCTTTGTTGCGTGCGGGCTTTCGACCCGTCGATTCCTACACGGTCTCATTCGTATTCATGCATTCGGGCGCGCCGTTCGCGAAGAAAGGCGGCTCCGATCTCTCGCTTCCGAAAATGGACGTGCCGATCAATCTTCTGCAGTGGGAGGTCTTTCTTCCCGAGCAGTACAAGGTGAAAGATTTCGGCGGTGATGCCATCGCCGCGAATTTGTTGCCGGCTGCCTCGCTGGACGTCTCCGGGGCAGAAGGAGATGCCAGCGCGACGGGCAAAGGATATTCCGTCAGCAGCTTCGAAATGTTGTCTTTGCTTCCCGGACAGCTAGGCGGGATCGTCTTGGACCCAACCGGAGCGGTGGTCCCCAACGTGCAAATCACGGTCACCCATCTCGATACGGGAGTAGTGCGAAACGTCATGACCGATAATTCAGGCCGCTGGCTCGTGTCGAACTTGTCTTCGGGACGAGTCAAGATTACCGCCAATGCCACTGGCTCTAAGCAGCTCGTCAGTCAGGTCAACTATGACGGCAGCAGGCCCGTGCCATTCAATTTCGCTCTCGGCATTGGTGCGGTTTCAGAATCGGTGGAAGTTACCGCAGGCAACGGACGACTCAATGGCTATTCGACTGTTGACTTAGAACGTCTTCAGCGCGAAGCGCGCAAAAATGCCGAGAAGCAACAGATGTCAGCTTCCGCCAATCAGGGAATTCATACAACTTCGTCAGGCCGCTGGTTCTCGATGAAGAAGCAAAAGTAAGTTTTACATACAAATCAAAATAGCCTTTGTCATCGAACGGAAGAAGCGGGTTCGCGGTTCGGCGCACGCATCGCACGATCCAACGCCTGTTTCTCTCCCAGCCCCAGCGGACGAGTTGTACCCTTCGGAAGATCGCCGAGAGCTAGCGGCCCGATCGCAATACGCACGAGCCGGAGCACGCCTAACTTAAGTTCTTCGAGCATCTGCCGGATGTGCCGATTCTTGCCTTCGTCCAGCGCAATTTCGAGCCACGAGTGGCGCTCGCCCTGTCGAAGTAGGCGGACATTTTTCAAACGCAGGAATTCGCCATCGCTGACGCGGACTCCGTTTCGCAATGCTTGTAGCAATGGTTCATCGGCAATGGCGTTGATTTGCACGTGATACGTTTTATCCAGATGCGTCTCCGGTGCTGTAATGCGCGCCGCCCATTCCGAATCATTGGTCAGCAGCAGCAATCCTTCGCTCGCTTTGTCGAGTCGTCCCACCGGAGCGAGCCACGGTAAATTCCCTGGTAGGTAGGAATAGACTGTCTCCCGGCCTTTTTCGTCTGCCGCAGTCGTCACAACGCCGCGAGGTTTGTTGAGAGCAAGGTAGATTTTGGAACTGCTCGCAATAGGCTGCCCATCGATTTCAATGCGATCTTTCCCCAGGTGAACCGGCGATTCCGGATTGTGGCGCAGCGTTCCGTTGAGTTTCACGCGCCCCGCAGCAATCAACACTTCTGCGCGCGATCGCGAGCAATAGCCGAGTTTCGAGAGCGCGCGGGACAACCCTACTTTTTTCAGCGGGCTGAGTTCCCGTTTGTTATTGCCTGTTCTCCGTTTCCACGCCCGCATCATTTTGCCGGTGCCGCCGTTCCTGTCGTTGATGCGGGCGATTTCGGTGCTCCTTGTTTCACTGCTCCGTACCGCACGGCCAGCCATTCCCGGGCTTCTCCTGGCCTGTAATGGAACGGTCCGATCCCGCCGCGGTAAGCGATGTGACCACTCTCGTCAATTATGTAGATGCGTTCGGGCCATGCGGCGTACGCGTCATTCGCGGCGTTGCTCATGTCGTCGACTCCGAAGGGCAAGGGGAATTTAAATCTCTTGGTGAAATCATTCGCGATAATCACGCGCTGCTCCAGCGTTTTCGGCTGGGCATAGCATCGATTTCATTTGCCACTCGTCGGTGGGATGCGCTTCGCGAACGTAAACGGTCAGAAAATCGGCGCGGTCCTTGTAATCGTCATAAATCTGAACGATGTCGCCCACCTGGCGACGGAACGGCGGTCAAGTAAAACTCCCAAACACCAGCACCAGGGGCCGGTCACGAGTTCGTTCGCGGATGTGGAAACGGCTGACGCCATCCAGCGCGACGATCCGCGCGTCCGGTGCATCGCTGCCGATTTTCAGCGTGCCGCGATGCATGTGCGGCAAGGCGTACCGCACCATACCGTAGACGTCCTTTGGGCTTCCCGCCATGACGGACAGCGCGATAAAAGCAGCAACGATCACGATGCCAAAGATTGCCGCTGTCCATTTCCAGAAACAATTCATGCCATCTTGCTCCAGTCCATAAAGTTAACCAGGCACGAAAAAGACAAATCAACGCAAAGCCGCCGTGGCACTCAGACCGGACCGCTTCCGCCGCGGCAAAGTAGCATCGAGTTCAATTTGAAAAAATAGTGCATTTGCATTAGTGACGGTCCTTTGTGCGGAGAGTCTCTCTTTGCTCAGTGTAACGTGCCAGGGCTTTTTCGATGACTTTGACCGCGGCGTAGGCCGGGCGAATGTCATCCACTTGGACTTGCTTGCCTTCCAGTTGTTTGTAGTCCTGGAAAAAGCGCTTGAGGACAAGCAAGCGATGCGGCGGCAACTCGTTGGCCTCGACGTAGCTGCTGAATTCGGGATCGTTGGTGGCCACGGCGATGACCTTGTCGTCGCTGGCCCCGGAATCGATCATCGTCATCAGGCCAATGGCGCGTGCTTTGATGAGCGCAAGCGGCTGGACCGGTTCCTGGCACAAGACCAGGACATCCAGGGGATCGTTGTCGTCGGCATAAGTCTGGGGAATGAAGCCATAGTTCGCGGGGTAAAACACCGCCGAATGAATGATGCGGTCCACTTTCAAGAGCCCGCTGGGCTTGTCCAACTCGTATTTTACGTTGGAGCCGAGGGGAATTTCGATGACCGCTTGAAAGTCGCGCGGGAGGTCGTCGCCAGGAGAAACATCGTGCCATGCGTGGAGCACCGCTTTGATCCTTGGTGGCCGAATGGCCGGTGACATTATGGCCTGACATGACCTGGAGTGCCAGAATAGGCTCGGAGCCGGCAGACCGACAGTAGGTGCGGGCTTTGTCGATCTACTCCTACTCAATCCCTTCAGGTCGAATGGTAGGTCAGTTTCCGATTACCGGAAGCTGGGCTGCAGTGCACCGGAGCCAATCTCGTCCTTTCGAATCGTGGTCACTTGGGCTCATGCCGCGATCTGCGATAGGGAATCGTCTGCGTCAGAAAGCAAGAAGCCATTCACAAGAGGAGCAGGACAGGAGTAAGTTCTGCTAGAATCGCGGCGAAATGGCAATGGTCGAAAAGTTATGCTTTGGCGTAGGGGACGGAGGCGTGGTATCAGCGCTACTCTGCCGGCCGGCGAAGGCGCGGCGGCTCCTGGTGCTGGCGCATGGAGCTGGGGCGGGGATGAGTCACCCATTTATGGAGAAGCTGGCGGGGGAGTTGGCTGGCAGTGGCGTGGCGACATTACGATACCAATTTCCGTACATGGAGGAGCAGCGGCGGGTTCCAGACGCGCCCGGAGTGCTGATTGCGACCGTTGTGGCTGCAGTACGAGCGGCTGCGGAGGCGGCTCCTGGCTTACCGATAGTGGCGGGAGGCAAGTCAATGGGAGGACGAATGACTTCGCAGGCTGTGGCACAATGCCCACTGGTTGGAGTGCGAGGACTGGTGTTCTTTGGCTTTCCGCTGCACCCGCCCAAGCGGCTGGGTACGAAACGAGCCGAGCACCTTGGGAAGATTACGCTGCCGATGCTGTTCCTTCAGGGAACGCGAGATGCCCTTGCCGATCTCACGTTGTTGCGTCCGATCTGCGCGAAGCTAGGGTCGCGGGCGACGTTGCACGTCATTGAAAAGGCAGATCATTCGTTTCATGTGCTGAAGAGTTCGGGAAGAGCTGACGCGGAGGTGTTGCGGGAATTAGCGGAAACGGCAGCGTCCTGGGCGGAGAGAATTGAAGAGATACCATCAAAACTCGCCGAAAATCCCGTCGGCGTGGAGCCTTCCCAAAAACTCTATCGAAATTGAGATTTGCAGATCGGGAGTTAGCCCGGGGCGAGAAACACGTCACAAGAAATGTGTCGAGGTTTAGGGCTGCGCTTCTGCTGAAGGTAACGCCGTGCTCTTCGCACCACCGTACCCCGAAGTTCGACCTGTCTAAACTGCTTCCACGCGTCCACAAGTTGTACTCGGTAAGTAGGCGTTTGAAGAAGCGAAAGGCACTTGGGCCGCGAATGCCGACATGGAGAACATTCCGCAGCTGTGCGTCTCTCAGCGTAGCGGAGAAACGGTCCATGATGGCGCATTCGTGGACGTCGAACTTGTCAGGTAGGGCCAGGTATCGCCTACCCTCTCTTTGCTGAATGCTGCGCGCCAGTTCACTGCCTCACGCTGTCAGTCATCGGGTGAAGGAGGCGCGGCTTCAGGCGCGGGCTTTGTCGATCATTTCTTCCCAGATGTCTTTAGAGCGGAGGATGAGTTCGACGAGTTCGCGGGCGGCGCCTTTTCCGCCGTCGGCTTTGGTGGTGTAGTGGGCGGCTCGGCGCACTTCCGGGGTGGCGTTGTGTACGGCGACCGCCAGTCCCACGCGCTTCATGATGGTCAGGTCGGGCAGGTCATCGCCGAGAAAGGCGACTTCCGATTCCTGCGCCCCGGTCTTCCGCAGGACATCTTCGTAAGCCGCGATCTTGTGCCCTTGTTTTTCGTAGACAAACTCGATATCCAGCTCTTTACAGCGCCTGCGCAGAGCCGCGCTGCCACGGCCAGTGATGACGCCAGTGCGCAACCCGGCGGTGACGGCAAGCGTGAGGCCCTGGCCGTCGTGAGCATCAAAATTCTTCATTTCCAGCGCGGAACCATCCGATTGCGACAGCAATGTGACGCTGCCGTCGGTCAGTGTTCCGTCCACGTCCATCAGCAGCACCCGAATCTGCTTCGCTCTTTTCGCCAGTTTTCCAGGAATTTTTTTTCCTCGCTTGGCCAATCCCATCTCCTCTTTTTTTCCTTGGGTTTTACTCTGCGCACGCGGGCGGGGCAAGCCTCGCCCCTACAAAGGGTTACACGCCGCGGGCTTTTGCAGTTTTTTCTGACATATAACACTACATCAGTTCCAGGGTCCACAAATCATGCAGATGCACCACGCCCAGTGCGCCCTTCGCTTCATCGGTAACCACGATCGATGTAATCTTGCGCTTCTCCATCAAGTTCAACGCTTCACTCGCGAGCACGTGCGGCCCGATCGTTTGCGGCTCCTTTGTCATGCACTGACCCGCGGTCATCTCGAGCGTAGCGCCGCGATGTTTTTCCATCAAGCGCCGCAGGTCGCCATCCGTCAAAATGCCCGCCAATCTCCCGTCTGGCCCCAACACGGTCGTCATTCCCAGACCCTTCCTGCTCATTTCGTGAAAAACGTCTGGCATCGGCGTTCCGGTTGAAACACGCGGCAGCGCCTCTCCCGCGTGCATCAGGTGCTCGACGCGAAGCAATTTCTTCCCCAAACGTCCCGCGGGATGCAATGCCGCGAAGTCGTCGTGACGGAAATTTCGCCGTTCCAGCAGCGAGACAGCGAGGGCATCGCCCACGGCCATCGCCACCGTGGTGCTTGCCGTGGGAGCGAGATTCAACGAACACGCCTCTTCCTTCACGCTGACATCCACCACGACGTCGCTCGCCTCGGCCAGCGTGGACTGCGGTTTGCCGGTCAGCGTTACCAGCGGCATCTCCAGCCTCTTCAAGGCCTCCAGCAACTGAATGATCTCTTCAGTCTCTCCGCCGTAGGAAACCGCCAGCATCGCATCCCCACGCGCGAGCATCCCAAGGTCACCGTGAAGTGCTTCCGCCGGATGCAAAAAGAATGACGGCGTACCCGTGCTGGACAACGTCGCAGAAATTTTCCGCCCAATCAACCCGGACTTGCCCATCCCACTGACTACCACGCGCCCCTTGCACGCAAACAACACTTCCACTGCTTTCTCGAAGGATGCGTCGAGCCGCGCCAGCACATCTTGTATGGCCTGCGCTTCGATTTTCAGCACGCGTCGCGCCGTCTCCATGCTCATTTCGCGCTCCAGCGGCGGACCACCGCGCTGAGTCCTTTTAGTTTCATGAGCAGGCCAAGGAGTTCCGACAGCGGCAGCGCATTGGGTCCATCAGAAAGCGCTTTGGCGGGATTGTCGTGGGTCTCCAGGAAAATGCCGTCCACGCCCGCTGCCACACCGGCGCGCGCCAGCGGCTCAATAAACTGCGGCTGCCCGCCGCTGGAGTGGCCTTGTCCGCCGGGAAGCTGCACAGAATGCGTTACATCAAAGACCACTGGGTAACCGGTTCGTTGCAGGATCGGGAAGGAGCGCATATCCACGACAAGATTCTGATAGCCAAACGAAGAGCCGCGCTCGGTGAGAATAATCTTTGTATTTCCGGTGCTCGCCACCTTCTCGGCTACGTTCCCCATGTCCCATGGTGAAAGAAATTGCGCTTTCTTTACATTGATAATCCGACCGGTTTTGCCGGCGGCGATCAGCAGATCCGTCTGCCGCGCCAGAAATGCGGGAATCTGCAGCACGTCGCAAACTTCCGCCGCAGATGCCGCCTGGGAAGCATCGTGTATGTCCGTGAGTATCGGCAGTTTCAGTTCCGACTTGATCTTTCCGAGAATCCGCAAGCCTTGCCTTAAAGATGTACGGCACCCCCGCATCGTCAGCGACCTTTGCGACGTTTTCCGCCATCATCCGCGCGTGCGTTTCGCTTTCAATCACGCACGGCCCGGCAATGAGAAACAGCGGATTTCCGCCACCGAGGCGCAAGGAGCCCAGACAGATTTCTCTACCTGCCGTCATGAGGAGCTTTGAAGATAGCACAGAGGCTAGAGGCGTTGCCAAAGCGGCGCATGTCGGCGCGAACAACGAGCACCGCGGGGGAAGGGGAACGGGAACGGCTGCGCAAGTGAGACGCGCGCATTACTCAGGGACGCCACCAATGATGAGGTGAAGGACGACTATCGGATCGATTGCCAGCGTATTGCCGCTCCCGCGCGAACCAAGGACGCCGAAGTAGCGGCGGTCGATGTTGAAAGTAGTCTCGAATCCGGCGAAGTCGCCGGTTCCCGGCATGGCGCGCACGCCGATCGTCTGGACGGGCACGGTGATTCGCTTCGTCACGCCGTGGATGATGAGGTCGCCTTGAACATCGTAGGAATCCTTTCCGGTGGAAGTTATCTTCGTGCTGCGGAAGGAAAGGGTGGGGTATTTTTCGACGTCGAAGAAGTCATC
>QHZC01000092.1:0-539 GCA_003224515.1 Acidobacteriota bacterium | reverse complement strand
TGCATTTTGTTGGATCTTGAGAGCTGTAGGTGAGAGTACCGCTGAAATCCTGAAACAATCCTTCTTCTTTGAAGACTATCCATTTCGTGGCTGTGAAGGAGAGCGTCGTATAGGTCGTACTCACGGCGTAAACCTTTGCTTCGGATTTCGACACGCCGGTGTTGTCTTGCGCCTCGCACTTGTCGTCAGCGGAAGCGCCGCGAGAACTACAACTGCGACGACAATTCGGCTCGACCCCATGTCCTCTGTGAAACAGTCATGCGTACCGCGATGCGGAATGTGGACACCTGAGGAAAGACGGCGGGACCGCCGAAGTGTTAATGCAGCCGCTTTAGCCCCTCGATTTCCTGAATGCGCTTGTTAATACCTGGTGCTGCCGATCCGTGTAGCAGGCAAAAGAGCAATCCAATGAAACCTCAAGACAAAGGCCGCCGGGAATTTCTGCAACGAGTGGCGGGATGGGGATTGGTGTGCGCCACGGGTTCTTATCTGGCACAGCCGCCCGCGAAGGGGCAGAACCCACCTCCTCCGCCCTGGAA
>QHZC01000561.1 GCA_003224515.1 Acidobacteriota bacterium | reverse complement strand
TGGTTCAGCGCAAGAGCGTGGCTTCGTCGGTTTCCGCGTCGGCATCAAGTACCCGATGCAGGACTATCGCGCCACCGCCATTTACGGAAGGGGAATGAACGTTGGTATTCATGCCGATGGACGGCTGTTTATCGGGACGTTGGAAGCTTCAGCCCCAAAGATCGACATCAAGCACGAGATACGGTTGCAGTTCTACGCGCATCCCTCTGCGAAGGGATACAAAGTGTTACTGCGTGCCGTCAGCGTAAATGGAGGGCGTTCCGTAGAAATAGACCGTGAGATTCCGGCTGAATGGCTCATAGGCGGCCTGGCGCTTGCATGCAGTTCAGCAGAGCTGGAACCGACCCCTGTCGAGTTTCCGATGATCAAAGATTTCTCGTTCTACCCGCCCAACCAGCACGCGGGAGGAACGATGAAATTCTGGTTCAGAGACTGGACCATTTCAGGCAGCAAAATAGATGTTCACGACGAGCGCGCCTATGGCCCGATTCTATTTACGCTCTATACGGTGAGCCCCGGTTCGCTAAAGCTGTCGGCGCAGTTTCCGCCTCTGGGAAATGTCTCCGATATAGCGACCCTCCAGATCAAAACCGGCTCGCAATGGAAGTCGATTGCAATTGCAAAACTCGACCCGGATGCATGGAATGCAACTTTTCGAGTACCCTCCTGGAAAAGCGAGCAAGATTGTACGTATCGCGTGATTTATCGGATGCCCGACGAGAATGGCAAATCAACGGAATATGCGTACAGCGGTACGATTCGCAGGGACCCTCGCGATAGACAAAATATTGTTGTCGGCTTGCTCACCTGTCTCTGGGACTTTGGATTTCCTCACGATGACTTTACGACGCATCTGAAACACCACCAACCCGACATCTTGTTGTGGACGGGGGACCAGGTCTACGAACCGGTAGGTGGGTTCGGAGCCCTTGAAGACCGGACGCCGGACCTCATCGAAGCGGCGATGCTCGATTTCCAACGCAAATGGTTCATCTTTGGATGGGCGGTCCGCGATCTCACGCGTGACATTCCCTCTGTATGCATGACCGACGACCACGATATGTATCACGGCAATATTTGGGGTTGTGGCGGTCGCCCGACAAACCCCGCGCTAGGCAATGGGGCCGCGGCGCAAGGCACCGTCTCTTATTCGAAAAAAGAGTACGCCATCCAGGATTCTGGCGGGTATAAGATGGCGCCTCAGTGGGTCAATATGGTGCAACGTTTGCAGACGTCGCATCTGCCGGATGCATACGATCCCACGCCCGTCTTGCAAGGGATCAACGTCTATTATTGCGAGCTGTTGTGGGGCGGCATAAGCTTTGCGATTCTGGAAGATCGTAAATGGAAGTCGGCGCCCAAAGGACTGCTGCCCGGCGCTGACATCGTCAATGGCTTTGCGCTCAGTCGCGGGTGGGATTCCGCGGCACAGAGCGATGACCAAGACGCGGAGTTGCTGGGCCAGCGGCAACTCGATTTTCTGGAAGCGTGGGCGGCAGACTGGAGCGGCGGAGCTTGGATGAAATTCGCCGTCTCACAAACCATTTTTGCTTGTATTCACACAGAACCGCAAGGCGTGTATACGGACGACAAGGATCCCGAGGAAACGATCCCGCCCGAGGGCACCTATTTGGAGGGCGACCATCTGGTCGCTGACTACGATTCCAACGCCTGGCCACAGCATGAGCGTAACGCAGCCATCCTCAAATTCCGCAAGGCCTTCGCACCCCATCTTTCCGGGGACCAACATTTGGGCACGACGTCTCATTATGGTGTCGAAGATTTTCGAGACGGTGTGTATGGTATCTGCACTCCCGCCATATCGAACATCTGGCCTCGGCGATGGTATCCACCGTATGCCGCTTCAAACGCGTTACCCGGTACTCGGAATACCGGAGACTACTACGACGCTTTCGGCAATCGATTGAGCATTCTTGCCGTGGCCAATCCTGCCCGTCATCCGGGGCCGGGCCTCGACGGGTTACGGTTTCGTTCAACCGGCTATACGGTGCTCACGTGTGATCGCGTCGCCCGTAAGACGACGATCACGCAATGGCCACGGTGGATTAATCCGTCAGTACCGGGAGCAAAGCCGTATGACGGCTGGCCGATCACGATCGACCAGATAGAGAACGGTCTTTGGGGCGCGCAATGGAAACTTGATCCTATCGAGACGCCGGATTTCCATGATGCCGTGGTGCAAGTGCAGGAAGGATCGAGCGGAGAGGTAGTTTACACGCTGCGAATCAGCGGAAGTTCTTTTACGCCGCTTGTCCGCAAGCCCGGTGTTTACAACGTAATCGCGTTCGATCCTGACGGATACTACAGAAGATCCTGGACAGGTATTCGCGCGCGCAAGTTGGAATAAATCCAGCCATTTGAAGACACTAACTTAACGAGGAGCGTCTCGCCTTGTGCGGATGCTCTAGCCCTGCCGTCCATTTTGCTTCCAACACTCTGTGGGCACTTGCTGCAATGCACTTCTTTTGACACCGCTCATTCAACTCCGCCAGTGCGCAGTTCCCAGTGACAGCCTTTGCCTTTGTCTTTTTCTTCTGCACCCAACCGACTAGCCGCGATTTTCCCGCGCAGATTGAGGAGTTTCTAGTTGAGGAGTTTCTAGTTGACAAGCAAGGAGGATCGGCGCGATAGTGTTCCGGCCAAAAATGTAAAGCATTACACAAAGCTGTTTGTCGCTATTCTCACGCGAGTAGGTTATTGCAGGATTTTTGGTCGCGGCAGGGGTGTAACCGATTACATCGCGGGCAGACTATTTAACTACGTCACGCGATAACGACCAGTGGGCCAGTGTGTCGGCTGGATGGGCCTATTGACCGGAGACTTCAGATCGGGGGCCTTAGATGAATGCACACAAACGAGTGTTGGCCGCATTGCTCGGCACGTTGCTACTCATGATGGGGAATCCCGGCGTGAAGGGACAAAGCGTCAGCTCGTCTATACAAGGGCGAGTGGTGGATGCTGGCGGGGCTGTAGTGCCGGGGGCGGATGCAACGCTGACCAACGTGCACACTGGAGTCCGGTTCAAGACGCAAACGAACGGGACTGGAAATTATTTTTTCCCCTCTGTGCTGCCTGGGGTTTACACCCTCGAGATTGCGAAGCCGGGTTTTGCTAATTATCAGGTTTTCCCAGTTCAACATCGTGGTAGGCCAGCACGCTACTGAGAACGGTACCCTCAGTGTTGCGTCCGAGACTCAGACCGTTACCGTCAACGCTGGCGGATTGGCCAATCTTTTGCAGCCTGAATCGAATGATCTTGGAAATGTGATTG
>QHZC01000091.1:11246-12963 GCA_003224515.1 Acidobacteriota bacterium | reverse complement strand
CGGAATTTTTTCGAGGAAAACGGAATCGGCACAAGAAAAGAAAAAAGGGGCCAAGAAACAAACGAAGAGGGCCAAAGCAAGTTGCCGAACTCCACAAAAGATCGAAGAACCAGAACAGAAAAAGGGGACATTTCTAAAGAGCTAAGGAAGGGGACATTTCTAAAGAGCTTTGACAGTCTTGGCGATCTGAGATTGACAGGACTGGCCGACTACCGTATGGTTTCCGCAAAAGACGACTCCAAATCGCAAGTTCCCGCTCGTGCCTCCTCGGTGCAGGGGCCTTCCGGATAGTGCCCGAGAAGGGGGGATTGTATGGCAGTTTCAAACCCACGAACCGTCATGAGGTTCTTTCTTTTTGGTTTTGTGGTTTCGTTGTGCGCGTTTTCGCCCACACATCCCACGGCGGCGCAAACCTTAACAACGGGTGAGGTACTCGGCCAAGTCACAGACCCATCCGGTGCTACTGTCGCTGCTGCTAAGGTCGATCTTCGCGAGAGCGCCACCGGCGCCCTGCACACCACCACGACGAATGGCCAAGGCCAATACATTTTTCCCCAAGTTGCTCCGGGCCTTTATTCCATCACGGTTACTGCCACCGGCTTCCAGCAAACGGTTGCGCCCTCCATCATCGTCGAAGTGGGAAAAAACTCCACCATCAATGTCAGTCTAAAGCTCGGAAACACCAGCCAAGTCGTCGAAGTACATTCCACGCCGGGCGCCGAGTTACAAACATTGGATTCCACCGTCGGCAATACGATCGGTGGCGAGGAGATCCTGGCATTGCCGACCCTGGGACGGAGCGCAAGCAGCTTGCTCCTTTTACAGCCGCTCGCCATGCCGCAACAGTCCACGTCCACGCTTCAATCGAGCCGTCTTGGTGGCCAGGTGGCTGGAGCGCGGAGTGACCAGAATTCGTTTTTGCTTGATGGCGGCGAGATCACCAACCCTATTGCCGGTAACTCCGACTATCTTCGGGCGTTTAGCGGAGGGCCTGAAGGCGCTATCCCCACGCCCGTGGAGAGTATCCAGGAATTCAAGGTCGAAACGAACAATCCGAGTGGCAGCGTGACCGTGGGAGGCGGAGCACAAGTAGTTATGGTCACCAAGCGAGGTGGCGATCAATTCCATGGGTCTCTGTACGAGTACTACCGCGGCTCAGCCCTCAACGCCAATCGTTGGGACGCTAACCGTCTCAGTCAAAAAAAGCCGAATATTGTGGACAACCGCTTCGGCGGCAGCCTGGGTGGCCATTTCCTGCCGGAAATAAGGAAGACCTACTTTTACGCCAATTTCGAGGAACGCCGACGGAGCCAGGCAACTTTCTTCACCCGGCTCGTGCCCACGGAGTCGCTGAAGAACGGAATTCTGCAATTCCGAGATGCCTCGGGCAGCATCGTTCCGTACAACTTTAATTCGGCCAATGGGCCTTTAACGACAGCCTGTCTCGTCACGATTCCCAATAATCCTACCGGCGCATGTGATCCCCGGAACCTCGGCTTCAATCCTAGAATCAGGCAGTTGTGGCAACTCGAGCCGGCAGGGAATGACTCTACCCAGGGCGACGGCCTGAACACCATTGGCTTCTCCGCCTTTGGCAAGTTCCCGGTTAATGACTACTTGGGAGTGATGCAAATGGATCATTCCTTCGGTTCGCGTCTCCACTTTACCGCCAACTATCGCGATTATCGAGAGGACGCCGGTTTCCTGCGGCAAGTAG
>QHZC01000091.1:0-11228 GCA_003224515.1 Acidobacteriota bacterium | reverse complement strand
TTCATCTATTCCCCGCCAGCCTCGGTATTTTGTGGCCGGACTCACCGCCAATATCACACCCTATTTCACCAATGACCTCCACCTTAGCTGGTTGCGAGACTGGTGGGAGTGGTCCTCCCTGCCGCCCTTTCCACAGCTCCCGGCGATAACGCCTGCCGCTCTGGTTCCTGGCGGCGACACCGTCAATGCCGTGGTTCCTTTGAACATCGATACGCAGAATTCTCGCACGCGCATGTGGAACTCCCACGGCTTGGACTTGCGCGACGATGCCAGCTGGGTACGGGGCAACCATCTGCTCCAGCTCGGCGGTTCTTTCAAGCATACTTGGGTCTTCTTCCGGCGCGATGATGGGCAGCAGAACTCACAGAAGACCCTTCAATATTTCATGGGAAATACGATCGGGGGCATCGGCTTCCCGAATGACTTTCGCCCGCGCGCCTGCACGGCCACGATCACCTCGAACTGTCTCCCCGCCAGTCAGGTCGGCAATTGGAACAACCTCTACGCGCAGCTTACCGGCATGGTAGATGCAGCCACCATCTTGCGCGCGCGCGACCCCCAGCTTCAGTTACTGCCGGAAGGGACGGATCTGAAAAACACCATCAGATACGATCAAGCGACTTTCTACGCGCAGGACGCTTGGCATCTCCGCCCCAGCCTCACCTTGAACTACGGCTTGGCTTGGGCCGCTTCTGTTCCACCGGTTGAAGAGCAGGGCAAATTGATGATGACGGTCTTCGCTGGGTCATCGGGCGGTGTCGTCGACCCGCGAACATACCTTCAAAAGCGCCAGGAAGCTGCGCGCGCCGGGGAAATTTACAATCCCCCGGTCGGTTTCACCCCCATCAACAATTCCGGCCGCAAATATCCTTTCGATTTCGTGCGTTACAACCTCGAACCTCGTGTCGCTGCTGCCTGGAGCCCGAATTTCAGCGGTGCGTTGCTGAACAGGTTCCTCGGCAACGGAAGGACGGTCCTGCGAGGCGGATATTGGCGCTTCTATGACCGGTTGAATGGCGTCCAGGCGGCCGTTAATACCCTGCAAGCGGTCGGGTTTGGACAAAGTGTGCTGTGCCTTGGCCCTTCGAAAAGCTCGAGCTGCGAGGGCAATCTCGGTCGCACCACGGATCCCAGCACGGCGTTCCGCATCGGGCCTGACGGCAACACTGTGATCTTGCCAGCTATTCCGGGCACCGTCACTCCACCGGTCGTTCCTGGCAATGCTCGCGTGCCCGGCGCCAATATCTCCTTCGTTCCCAACTCCCAAGTGCAGGATCCCGAGTGGAAACCCGGCTCTCACAATCAGTGGGATTTCACCATTCAACGCGAGCTACCCGCGACTAGCCGTCTGGAAATCGGCTATGTCGGCCACACCGCCCGCAACATCTACCAGGGCATCGATCTAAATCAAGTTCCCCTTTTTATGGTTTCCGGTGGGCAAAGCTTTGCACAGGCGTTCGATGCGCTGGCCCAAGGCGTCAGAACGCCCCAGCCCTTCTTCGAAACCGCTTTGAGCCCAGCAAGCACCTTCTGTCAAGGCCAACCGAGCTGCACAGCCGGCGTCGCTGCCAGGTTTGGCGGGGACATAGCCAATCAGCGCGTGAGAAATGTATTTAACGGCATCCAATCTGCCTTTACGCTCGGTCCGGCGACAAACGCCGCCACGCAATTTACAAATTTTTTCTACTGGTCGAGTCTTGCCGAGTCCAACTACCACGCCGCCTTCTTGTCCTATCACATCCGTGCCTACCACGGCCTTATCCTGGATGCCAATTTCACGTACGGCCACAGCTTGGATAGCGTCACGGTGAACCAGGACAGCGATCAGGCTTTCTCGAACAGTTACGATCCTCATGACGATTACGGAACCTCCGTATTTGATCGCAAGTACGTTCTTACCGTGCTGGGCGTCTGGGAGTTGCCGTTCCGTTCTCAAACCGCCTGGGTGAAGCAAGTCATCGGAGGATGGCAACTCTCGCCGATTCTTTCCGTAGCGAGCGGACTGCCGCTGCGCGTCTTGGATGGCTCGGGGCAGGAATTTGGCCAGTCGTCGTTTGGCTTCGGATCGGAGGCCATTCGGATCGGTTCAGGAGGCGCAAACGCGGGTATCAATCACGTGGCTCCTACCACCGGCGCGGGTTCCAGCGCGAGCGGGAAAGGCAGCGGGTTGAATATTTTCGGCGACCCGCAAGCGGTGCTAAACCAGTTTCGCCCCATTCAGCCGAGCGTGGATACGACCTCTCGAGGCGGCACACTCAGGGGTTTGAGAAATTGGAACCTGGACCTGAGTCTCGCGAAGAAGATCTTCCTTTCGGAGCGGACTCGTTTGACGTTTTCCGCGGAATTTTTCAACACTTTCAACCACGTCAATTTCCTCGATCCTGCGGTCAACCTGCAAAGTCAGCAAACTTTTGGAGTGATTACAACTCAGGGCAACGACCCGCGTCAGATTCAATTGGGCCTGCGCTTCGACTTCTAGCAAAGTCTTAGTGCCAACGCGCATTCTTTGCCGTGCGAATTTGCGCTCCGGCACCAGGTGATGCTCCGCGTATAGCGCGCTGCACGTCGAAGGCTCGCGCGTCATCCTGTTCATTTCTGTCCGAATGATGCAAACCGGAAACTATCCAAAAAAAAACGGCGTTCGAGGAGATGAAAGCGCACTGATGAAGTCGGGCAATACCACGCTGCCCACCCTAATGAGGGAGATAGTCTGGGTTTGAGGGGAGAGCATAGCCCTGCCCATACTTGTTCTTGTGAGCGAGTGTAAATTCCGGATTTTCGAGAATGCGAATCGGCCCAACGTCGCGGGTGGTGGCCGAAATCGTGATGACTTTTTCCGCCAGCTTCAGACTAGCCGCGGTGCTGCGTTCCGCCCAAACATGCAACTGGTACCGGCCATCCGGGACGTCAAGCATGGAGACGCGTCCTTCGGCATCCGACGCGCCGTAATAAGGCGTTTCCACGGTGATCACCACAGCGCTCATTTGCGGATGAATATTGCAAAAAAGCATACTTACGCCAGAGCGATCAAATCGCACGGATTTGGCAGAACCTGCTTCATATAGCCCCAGGTCGAAACGCCTTCCGTCAAAGAGTGAAAAAACATTGTGAAAAAAAGGATCCTTGTTGGGAAATCCCACGACGGTCCCCACGTGAATCACCAACATGTGCGGCTCAAAAGCTTTGTTGCTTTGCACAAGTTTTGGCACTAATTTCGCAGCCGCTGTAGACGCCGACCGCTCGGCACCGGGATCCAGCGGAATAAGCCAAACAGCTATGTTGGAAGGGTCGACGCTGCGAGTTGAAGCCTGCTTCTTGGCCGCGGCGGCCTGAATGAATTCCACTTTGATATCGACGGGAGGCCGTTGCGCTCGGGCGTCCTTCCCGGCAGCACAAAGCAATGCAAGCGCTGCCAGACAACGAACAGGCACGGGTCCAATTCGAGCCGATCCCAACATCAGAAAATGTATCCCAGCGCCAGATTCACGTGATTCGCCACGTATCTATCACCTTCTGTCTCCGTCGTCTTGATCTGGCGGAACTCCAGCGAAAACAAGACATTTGACCGCGCTCGATAGATAAAATTTGTGAACCAAATCTGATTCCTGGAGAGAGTTTCCGGATATTCCGAGGGAACGATCGGGCTCGCCCGCAGTTCGCTTGCAAACGGGTTGTCCTGGCCGAACGCCGAATTCATTTCAAACTTCGGCGTAAGCTTGAATTTGAGTTGCGCCCAGCCGCCCATAGAGTTCAAGGGGTGAACGCTGCTCGCAGGATCCCCGAGCGAGCCGGAGAACAGGACGCTCTGCCCGATGCCGCCGCCAAATCCGCCGAGGGCGCGGCCCCGGTAGAATGCTCCGGTAAAGCCCAAGAAGCGTCCCAGCGGAAGCGAGAGATCCAGAGTGGAAGTCCAGGAGTCGACGTTCCTTCCGAAACCCCAAAATTGCTGAGCGTACAATCCGCCTGTGCCAATGGTCCATTGCTGGCCAAATGTGCGTCCCGTCCAGGCGACGCGCGCCGCGTAAGCGGGCTGGCCCGACTGCTCTCCCCAGGACGGATCGCGTCCATAACTGGAGTACGGCGTATCCCCTGAGAAGGAGTCCAGGATTCCTCCCTGCAACGTGAAGGCAGAATTTTCAGTGAAAACAATGCGGTGTTCCATGCGCACCTGCGGGGTCCAACTCCAGAGATTCCCCGCGTAGGACATCGCGGGTGTCGCGAGGGAAGCGATGGAGGTTGGCGCCAGAGGAGCGAGGAAGAACGTGTCCTGCCCCCCGATTAGCGAGGTATTCTTCCAATCCAGACGCATCGTTCCCGTTCTTAGGCGAACCAGTCCGGTGGCCGCGCCATTGGGGACCGACGGAAACCCCCCTGCGAAATCGAACCGCACATTCGCGCTGGTATGCGCTCCGGCAATATCAGGGCCAAACACTTCGAATCCCACTTGCGACTGGCGCAGCGAGGCTCCTATCGCGTGGTTCGATTCGACCGTGCCCGGGCCAAGAGCCACCTGTGGGAAATCCTGGTTGTCGACGTTTCCCTGATTCCCATAAAGATTGAAAAGAACAATCCCCGAAAGCCGCGCATGATATTTTGAACCGCTCTCTACTTTGCTCTGCTCCTGCACGCCGATTTTTTCATCGATGAACTGCTGGTTTTCCTCGAGTCTCGCCAATCTTTCGACGAGAGCCGGTTCAGCCGCAAAAGTTTGCTCTGCGGCAAGAGAGGTTGCATGCGGCGCGGATGCGGACTCCGCGCGTTTCGGCGGTGCGTAGTTCGACTGCGCCTGAGCCTCCCGAGCATCCGGATGAGCCTTCAGTGCGTCCAGCTCATGGCGCAAATTGCGAGCCTCCTGCAAAGCCTTCTGCTGCTCGTTCTTCATGTCGTTGATCTGCGTCATTAGCGCTTCTAATTGTGCGTACAATGCGCGGATCGATTCCCCCATCGCACGCACGTCTGATGATGCGTCGCCGCTTGGCTGGGCAGCGGATTCCTGTTTCTGCGGCTCCGGAGTGCCGCCGGAGCAAACGGAGGACCCGAGCAACAAATCTAGGAGAAGAATTGGAAATGAGATCAGGCATATTTTGAATCGCACGGCTACCTCCAACGGAAAAAATATTGGCACCGATGAAACCGTTCCCGCCAACTCTACCCGCGCCGCCCCGCTTGCTCTGCAGGCTGCTCCGTCAGGACTTTGCGCACTTTTTCGGCCAGCGAGGTCAGGGAAAATGGTTTTTGGATTCTTGGAACCTGCGGTGATTCTTTTCCGTTGTTCGCCTCCGCATATTCGGCGTAGCCGGACATCAAAACGACCTTCGTCTCAGGGCGGGCCGCCCGAATTCGCTGCGTGAGTTCAGCGCCGCCCATGCGCGGCATAATCATGTCGCTCAGCAAAAGATGAATCGTGCCGGAATAGCGGGCGGATATCTCCAGTGCCTCGACGCCGTCTACCGCTTCCAACACCGTGTACCCGCTGCTCCTCAAAAACTGGCACGCAAGGTCACGAACACCGCTCTCGTCTTCAACCAAGAGAATGGTCTCACTTCCCCGCGGACGGGCTTTCGTAGCAGAGACCTTTTCTATCTCGGAAGCAGGACCGGACTCTTCCGGGAAATAAATCTCGAATGTTGCACCCGTTCCCGGTGAGCTCTCCACCCAGATAAAACCGCCGCTCTGTTTGACAATGCCGTACACCGTTGCGAGCCCCAACCCGGTACCCTTGCCGACTTCTTTGGTTGTAAAAAACGGCTCGAAAATATGTGCCTTTGTTTCCGAGTCCATGCCGTCACCGGTGTCGGAAACACTCAACAAAACATACTTTCCAGGGGTCATGGACGGGCGTCTCGCTGCCGCCGACACTTCCATCTCAACGTTGGACGTCTTGACCGTTAGCTTTCCGCCATTGGGCATCGCGTCGCGCGCGTTCACCGCCGGGTTCAGCAGCACCTGCTCGACTTGGCTCGGATCGGCCTTGATGTTCGCGAGCTGCGGATCAGGTTCAAACGAATATTCGATGTTTTCACCGATCAAGCGCGGCAACATCTTGCCCATTTCCGCAACAACGAAATTCAAATCCAGAATGCGCGGCTGCAGAACCTGCATCCTACTGAACGCCAGCAGCTGCCGAGTCATGCTTACGGCGCGGCCGGTGGCCTTCTGAATCTGCTGTGCGTTTCTCTTGCTGCCTTCATCGGCGGTCACGCGATCCGTGAGCAGGTCCGCGTGACCTCGAATAATGGTGAGGAGGTTATTGAAATCGTGTGCGACCCCGCCGGCAAGCCTTCCAACGGCCTCCATTTTGTGTGCCTGGCGCAAACGCTCTTCGAGTTCTTTGTGCTCGAGTTGGCCCTTTTGCAGGCTGTCACGCATGCGCCCAAACGCCCTAGTCACTACAGCCACTTCATCCCGCCCGCTGCCCTGCAAAGGGAAGCTGTAATTCCCTTTCTCAAGGGCTTGCACCCCCGCAACGAGATTGCCCAAGGGCCGGGTAAACGTGTCCGAGAGGACGAAACCGACTGCAGTTCCCACGGCAATCGTGAGAAAGCCGAGGCCAAGGAGTATGCGATTCAATTGCGTCAGGAAGAGCGTTGCCTTGTCGAAAGATCGGAGAACGCTGAGGGAGACTCCCGGCCCGGTTCCACTCAAAAGACTGACGGTCGTAACCAGGTAACGCTCGCTTCCCAATTGGATTTCTTGTGAGGTGTCAGGAGCGGTCGCAGGCAGCGCGGCTAGTTGCCGGGACAATTCCTGTTGCTGCCCGGGGGCAAATGTGCTCGCCATCATGATTCCCGCCCAGCGGAATGCCACTTCGCTTGCCGCCACCTCTCCGAACGACTTGGCGACCGCGCTGTCAATTTCATGCCCGACAACGAGTAGACCAATGTTCGTCTTGTTGGGTGTCTCCCCGAAATCGATTGGCTGAATCAGAATCTCGTAAAGATACCCGCCTCCGTACCAAAAATCTTGAGCTTCTCCCGCAGCGATGGACTTCTGCAGTAGCTCCTGAGCTATTGGCTTCTGGAATCCCTTGCGCGTGGAACGCACGGCGATAACGATTCCCGTCCGATCCGCCAAAACCAGGAGATCACTTCCGCTGAGCCGCTGGATATCGTACGAGGCATCTTGAATGGTCGCCTCATCGTGCGTGGTCATCAGGGCGCGCACGTTAGGCAAATTAGCGATGAGAGAGGCCGAGCGCGTCAGCGCGACGTCTCTTTGCTGCTCGAAGCTTTTGTAGGTATTGACGGAATGGCCTAGGTCGTCTCGGATGGATTCGCGTACACGGCTTTGCACTCTGTAACGGACAATCAAAAGCGTGGCGGTAGTGAGTCCCGTGGTGATCGCCAGTAGGGAGAGGAGAAACTTTGTTCGCAGCTTGGAATTTCTCAAGAAACACCCATACGGCCGGGGCGGCCCAGTCCGACTGTTTCTGGCGCGGGCCCCAGTCAGAACACCTTTCCTCATTCAAGAACGTAGCATCGGACCAGTCCGGCAAGTTTCCGTGCGGCCGCTCAGTTGTCCAAAGAAGTAAAGCCCAACTAGACAAACAGAGACTTGGATCGTATGGTCGGATAAACGGGCATGTGGTCCTCACGGTCCAGAAACGCTAAAGCGGATCTCGGAAACTTGCCAGCCATCGTCACCGGTCATAAAAACTTATGGTGGTAAATGTCGGCAAAATGCGAACGAAAGATGAATAAAGAAGGAGAAAGTGATTCGTCCCGTTTCATCGCAACTTGCTGAATTCCTTCGTACCAGGCGGTTGTGAACAGCGTTGCTCCGGGGATGTTGAAGTCCTACGATTTGCAAGATCTGCTAGCTGCTTTAGCGCCGCGCGACGTCTGGATTGTGAGTAGTACGGACCCACTGAGACATGAATTGCCAGCCAGTGAGGTCAAGAAAGAATACCGTCGCGCGCTCGAAGCGTTCAGTCAAGAGGGGGCGGCCCAAGCCATTCGCATAAGGGATCGCAGGCCGGTCAGGACATCACTACCTTCCACCGCGAACTAACGGCCGCTGTTAGGTAAGGGAAGGGGCAGCACCATCCCAAGGGGATGTCCCAGGAATCGCGAGGTTCATGGATGAGGTTCGCGTTCCGGGCCAAGAGCTTTTTTCGGCGCCTGTGGTTTCCTACAACTACGTACCCGAAAATCCCAGCGAATGGTGCAAACTATGAACAACGATTCGGCAGTCACTCGTCGTGATTTCCTGAAGAAAAGCGCAAAGACGGGAGCTGGCTTGGCCGCTCTCGGCGGAATCACTCTTATTACTGAGCCAGAGCGAGTCTTTGGCGCGGGCGATCGCGTGCAGGTTGCGGTCATAGGCCTGCATGGTCGAGGAGCAGACCACATTAAGGAGTTTTCGCGGCTCCCCAACGCTCAGCTCGCTGCCCTTTGTGACGTGGATCCAACTGTTCTGAATCAGCGTTTGGTGCAGATGGATAAGCTGGGGTTGCCCAAGCCCAAGACTTACGTGGATATTCGCAAGGTGCTAGATGACAAGTCCATTGATGCTATAGCCATCGCCACTCCCAACCACTGGCATTCTCTGATGGCGATCTGGGGCTGCCAGGCGGGTAAAGACGTATATGTTGAAAAACCGTGCTCGCATAACTGGTGGGAGGGAAAGCAGCTCGTGGAGGCTGCAGCTCGATATGAGCGGATCGTTCAGCACGGTACCCAGAGTCGCTCTGGCAAAGGAGTCCTTGAGGGGATCAAGCAGCTAAACGACGGACTGATCGGAGAGGTCTATCTAGCTCGAGCGCTGTGCTACAAATGGCGTGACACGATCGGACATGCAACCGAAGAGGCTGTTCCGTCCGGGGTCAACTACGATCTGTGGACCGGTCCCGCGCCTATGAAGCCGTTCACGCGCAATCGCTTCCATTACAACTGGCACTGGATTTGGGACACCGGCAATGGCGACATTGGCAATCAGGGCGTTCACGAAATGGACAAAGCTCGCTGGGGTCTCGGAGTGAACTATCCCACCAAGGTCTCAGCCATCGGCGGCCATTTCATGTTCGACGACGACCAGCAGACCCCGAACACCCTGAATGTCGCCTTTGAATTTGTCACCCCAGATGGAAAGCGCAAGATACTGGAGTTTGAAGTCCGCCATTGGATCACCAACAACGAAGCCCTATTCGGAACCAAGGTTTTCGGGAGCGAAGGCGTTCCGGCTGCAGGCTTGGCGGCTGCAAGCTCCGCTGACACAAAAGGCCCAGCTATGGCCGGATTACCCATGGTGACGGGTTCCGCACCACCCAAGCCCAAGACCGGGCCCGATGCAGGTGCGCACAATGTCATCGGGAACATCTTCTACGGTTCCAAAGGTTACCTGGCCATGAGCGAGTCCGATTCCTACAAGAGCTGGCTGGGCAAAGAAATGGAGCCCGGACCTAGCGGCCGTGGCGGTGGCGATCACTTTGCCAATTTCATTGATTGCGTGCGCAGCCGCAAAAAAGAAGATCTGCATGCGCCAATCGAAGAGGGCCATATTTCTTGTACCCTGATTCACCTGGCAAATGTCTCTTATCGGCTGGGACGCACCATTCATTTTCGCCCCGAAACCCAAGAGATCAACGGTGATGAAGAAGCCATGCGTTTAATGCGAGAGGCCGACCGCGGCTACCGCGATCCCTACGTCGTCCCTGAAAAGGTATAAGTCGCAATTGGGTTTTAAACTAGAGAGATGGCCTCGTGAGGGTCCGAGTCGACGTTTTACCGTGGAATCCGGGCGATGCTTACTGCCGTCGATGGGCGTCGGCGACAATTTGTTTCGCAGCCGATGCGGAGCCGTAACCGCGCGCCCTTGCCCGCGACGCACGCCAGCTAACATATGAGACGCACATGAAACGATTGACACTGCTCTCACCCGTCATTTGCGTGGTGACGATACTCGTGCTGATCTGCGTGAACCTTATCGGCCAGAAGCCGGCACCCGGTAAGGTCTATGTCGTCCTTTGGTTCGATACCGAGGACTACATCCTGCCGGAGAGCGATGACGCGGCCAAACGGCTGGCGACGTTCCTCACCGAGCAGGGCATTCAGGCGACATTCAAGGTCGTCGGCGAGAAGGCGCGCACACTCGAGCGCCGCCATCGCACCGACGTCATCGCCGCACTCCAGAAACATGCTATCGGCTACCACGCCAATACGCATAGCCAGCATCCGACGCCAGCGGAGTATGAGTCACTTTTGAATTGGGAAACTGGCGCAGCCGAATTCACACGGCGTGAGCGCCCCGGCTACGACGATGTGCAGCGCATCTTCAAACAGAAGCCATGCTGCTACGGGCAGCCGGGCAACTCGTGGGCACCGCAAGCGTTTCCTTCGCTGGCCAGTTGGGGTGTGGGTCTGTATCTCGACGAGGCGGCGCACGTCGGGCTGAACGGCCAGCCCTTCTATTACGGTGGGCTACTCAATATCTTCAATACCAAAGAAGGCCCGCAACTCCGTCCCAATGACGAGTGGACCAACATTGAAGAGAGCAAGACAAAGTTTCGCCAGTTCTACGAACAGATGAGCAGTAACGGCGGCGGGCTGATCAGCCTTTACTTTCACCCTTGCGAGTTCATCCATAGCCAGTTCTGGGACATGAACTTTGCCCGCGGCGCCAATCCGCCGCGTGACCAATGGCAAAGCTATCCCTTGCGGCCTCTGGATTCGCGTGAGCGCGCGTTCAGTTACTTTGAACAACTCATACACTATATGAAATCATTTTCTCAGGTACAGTTCATCACCGGGCCGCAGGCGACGCGCTTGTACGCGGACGGAGCTCGCGGACACAGGTTCAGTGCGAGCGAACTCGCCGAAATCTCGCGTCAAGTAGAATCGGAAGTCAACTTCCAGGTTCGCGAGGCGTACACGCTCTCACCCGCCGAAGTCATGACCCTCGTTGCCGAACAGATGGCCGCTCAGCCGGGCGCGGAGACCGGCGTGGCTCTTCGCTTCACCGTCTATGGACCGAGCCTGCCCTCGCCGCGGCTGACCGAGCCGATCGAAGTGCCCTGGTCGCAGTTCGAGCGCAGCGTGCATGACCTTCACAGGTTCATTCAGCGCAACCACCAAATTCCCAACGCGGTCTGGTTGGGCAGTAAACCCGTAGCTCCCGAGGTATTTCTTGTCGCCATGGCGAAGATCGCTAGCCAGACGGCGAATGGCAGCGCGCCTCCGGAAAAAGTGACGGTCGCGCCCGCGCGGCTCGCCACCGAAAAGTATGTTGCT
>QHZC01000560.1 GCA_003224515.1 Acidobacteriota bacterium | reverse complement strand
TTTCGTGCTTCTAAAATTATGAATTTTCCGGGCTAAGCCTTCGACGGAACTGCATTCCTCTGCGCCATCGAGGCTATCTATTTGAGGACAAGTTGTTACATCCTCAATGGCCTTGCGCTAGATTGACATGGGGCGTTTTTCTCCAGAGAGTCCGGATTGCAGATTACAATTTGCCGTAAGGAGAACCATGATGAGATCTTTCGTTTGTGCCGCGCTGTTGTTGTCGGCATCAGGCCTGGTTTTTGGCCAGGATAGCCTTGTCCAGGCCGCTGCAAAGCCCGTCACCGTGACCATCAAGAATGTGCAAGGCCAGAGCGTCGGCACCGCGACCCTGACGCCCGCGTCCAAGGGCGTCAAAATCACCATTAATATCAAAAATCTCCCGCCTGGTCAGCACTCCCTCCACATTCACCAGGTTGCGAAGTGCGAGCCCCCCGACTTCAAATCCGCGGGTCCTCACTTTGGCGGTGGCCATTCCTACGGAAGTGTTCCCGCGGGCGATATCCCGGACTTTGCCCTGATCGTCGCTGCCGACGGCACGGCCCACGCAACCACCATCGCGCCGAATGTGACCGTGGGGACGGACGATCACTCCGTCTTCAGCAATGGCGGAACCGCCATCGTCATTCACGCTGTCGCGGGAGGCACCGGCGCCGGTGCTCCGCCGCGCATCGCCTGCAGCGAAATCACCAGGCCGGTATAAATCAGGCGCGCCATTTCTTCAATCTAGTACTTGTCCGGGCGCTCAGTCGCGGCCTTGCCGGCGGCGCCCGGAAGCGGCGTCTTCGCGCCGCCGGCCGCTTCTCCATCGAATAATTCGCTCAGGCTCGAATAGCCGTAGATTGTAGGTGCATGGTTCTGCATCAGCCCTCCAGTGTCCGCCGTAGGGCCGTAGTTGCTGTGCAAATCCCTCCCTAGCATCCTCAGCATCGCCATCTGTTGGCCTCGATGGTGCGCCGTGTGCGCGATTCTCCGAACCATCACCCATGGGCGCGATCGCTGCACGTCAAAGAATTTCGTTTCGGACTCCCACCAGAAATCATCTTTCGCCCGCAGCGCCGCCAGTCGCTTTCCGCTGTCCTCCGCATAGCGCTTCATGAATTCGAGGCGAGTCTCCGTCGCCGGCAGTGGCGGCGCGCTGACGTCAATCCCCAACATGCTGATGAACCACAGATTCTCGCTTACACACTGGTGCACCATCTGTTCGTGCACGCTGCGCCCTCGCGGATCACCCCTTCGCGGACGCATCGGAAGATCCTCATCGCGGAATTCGCTCCACACGCTCACCACCTTCATCCGCTCGGTCTCATAGGTTTCAACGAGAAAGTCATAACTCATGGGGCCATCCTTCCCTTCGGCTTCGAAGTGCATTTTCTCTCTCGAAGAAAATCGCGTCAACTTGCTGGCCCTCAGGGAGCGGACCGACATCATCGTTGGGTACCGAATTCGAATGCGGTAATTCCAAACGCGCCTTTGATGAGACGTACCTGATGCGATGAACTCGGGGCAACACCCGTAAACCGTAAAGAAAAAACACATGCTGCGTGGAAATTGCTGGGCTTAGTACTACCATTCCGCGTCTCAAATTCGAGAACAGCCCTCCTAAGTCCCTGATCTACGGTGGCTTCGAAGACTCTTTCCATTTTGGCTGGCTTGTTGCTCCTCAATTAACCGTGAATTGAAAAATGCATATCAGCGGGGCTCTGGAGCGGAGGGGCCCCGCACGGCTTCACTCACGCGATGAGAGTAAGTCGGGTCGATTGGCGTGTGACACAAGAATGGTTACAACAAACAGCTTGGGGAGGGGCACATGAATTGGGACCAGATCGAAGGCAAGTGGAAAGAAATGATGGGCCAGCTTCGCGAAAGGTGGGGAAACCTCACGGATAATGATTTGGAAATGATCGCAGGCAGGCGCGACCAGCTCATCGGCCGGTTGCAGATTCGTTACGGCATCGCCAAAGAAGAAGCTTCAAAACAGGTCGATGAGTTCGTGAGTTCGCTCAAACCAAAAGTCAAAGAGCTGAAGCGCGCCGCGCGTCAGTCGTAAGCGAAAATTTCTCCGCAACTCCCGTCCGCCTTGGTTCTCAATGTCTGCTGGGGCCTGTGGCCCGGCCGGGAAGCATATCTCTTGTCCTGCCTATTGTTAAAAGAGTGCTGTACAGGAGTATTTACACCCTTACGCGCTGTGCTGTTGCTCCCTCCCGTTTTCGGCGCGCGCACGTCCAAGACAATCAGGAGGCCACCATGCCAAAAACTGTCCGTGCCATCCCCCAGGAGTATCATTCCATTACGCCAGGGCTGACCTGCAAAGACGCTGCCCGCGCTATCGATTACTACAAAAATGTCCTTGGAGCCACTGAAATCATGCGCATGCCTGGCCCGGAAAGAAAGATCATGCACGCCGAACTTAGAATCGGTGACTCCGTCATTTTTGTGTCT
>QHZC01000559.1 GCA_003224515.1 Acidobacteriota bacterium | reverse complement strand
GGTCGCCAGATAATACCCGATGGTCACCACGTTGCTCCCGGGGGTCGTTCCAGTGACATAGGGAATCTCTCCGCTGATGTACACGCTGTTCGCCGTCGGAAGCAGGAGGACATCCTGAGCGACCACCCTGTCGTGGCAGCGGGCCTGGTAGCCCGCCTGGTTGTACGGGGAGACCTCTCCCGGGAGGACGTTGAAGCCGGCCTGCCGCAGCCGCTCGGCCATCCAGGCCAGCGTGATCCGGGCCGATTGCGTTTCAGCCGACCAGCTGGCGGAGATCATCTTGCTCTGCACGGCCGCCCCCATCAGGATGGCGATGGCGCCGGCGATGATCATCATGAGCGCGGTCGCCACCAGGATCTCGACCACCGTCAGGCCCCGCTGGTCGTGGGCACGGCGCAGCATCTGGGTCGGGCGCAGGCCATCGCGACGATTCATCCGGTCACTCCTCATCAGATCGTCTTCCGTGGATCTCAGCGGGCTTGTCACAGGGAACGGTATCCCTCAGCATCCCGTACATCTGGTAAAGCTCGAGACATACGTGCTGAGCGTGGTATAGGTAATCGACGGGGTCTGGTACAGGGTGATGGTCACCTGCCACGCCGATACCCCGGCGACCGCGGAGATGGTGACGACGGCGTGGTCGAAGCCCGCCGGGATCACGGGCTCCGGGAGCGCCCCATAGCTATGGTACCCGGTCGTCTGCGTGAGGGTGTACGTCTGGGCGGAAAAGCTCGCGTATGGTGGAAGCAGCAGATAGCTCATCTCTGCCTCCGCCCAGGTGGCGGCCTGTGCCCGGTTCTGGCCGCCGCGGGCCTGCGCGATCCCGAACAGCAGCCCCCCCAGCGCCGAGAGCACGAGGACACCCAGCAGAGCCGTCGACATAACCGTCTCGATGATCGTGAACCCGCGCTGACCGGGCGGGCACCGCCGTAGGCGCTCGGGACGCATCATTGGTATGTCACGCTCCCCGTGTTCGACTGGATCGTGATCACGTTGCTGGCCCCGGTGGACGCGCTCGTCAGCGTGATCGTGCCCGCAGACGAGGGCACCCCATGCTTGTCGTACGAGCAGACGTTTGAGGCGCATGTGGTGGTGATCGTAAGATCTTTCGGCATACTACCCACCTTGAGCGTCTGGCTGCCGACCGCGAGCGTATAGGACGTGCTCGTCAGTGTGATGTTGGCAGTCGCCCGCTCGGTGATGGCCGACTGCTGGGCCGCGGCGATGTCCAACGTCGCCGACCGCGCCCATCCGTCGAGCGATTCCCGGTTCATCGCGCCCCGCACGTTGAACAGGGCGCCGGTAACGATGATCCCCGCCAACCCGAGCGCGACGGCGAGTTCGATCATCGAGAACCCGTCTTCGGTCGGCATGCGCCCCCTCATCATCGCCGTCACTGCACGCCCTAGCACCATTACCGCCCCCGCCCCTCCGGCGCCACTGCGGAATCTCCAGGCCGGGCAGCGAAGCCCACGCCCGGAATGTCCCGCCCCCTGACACCATCCTTCTGGTATGGAAATGCCCGCTTTTGAACAAACTTGGACCCGTTCGTTCGGTGGATTTTGCCTCACCCGCCCGGGGGTGGATTTCATCCCTTTGGTGGATCTCGCCGGGGTCACGCGGCGCGCGGCGGGCGGAGAACGGGAGGGGAAGGGGCAAGATCGAGGGAAGATTGGGACGAGGCCTTCAGACCTCGCCTGGAGGTTTGCCTCGAGGTCCTACTGGTCCTTCCAGGAGAGCAGGTTGTTGAAATTGGAGTAGGTCGTTGGCCCCCACGTGGCGCCTGTTGTGTCCGGCTTCCAGAAGCCATTACCGCCGAATTCAAGTTCCTTGGCTACTAGGGCCCCATTGAAAGCATTGGGCTCGGCGCTATCGTCGATGTTAACGCGACCGTTCGGCGAGATGAAGGTGGCGCCCCCGGCCATGTGGGAGAGCATCGCCGCGCAATTATTAGGGTCGGCGCAATTTGCACTTCCCCCCCCAGGTCCTCCCCCCCCCAGGCCAGTCGATTGTACCGACACGACCAGTCGATCGGCGGAAACCGGCGAAGGTACCCCGCACATTCAGGCCCTGGCCCGTTGCCTGGGCGAGGCGTAGATCGACCTTCCCTATGCCCGTAATCATCAGGCGAGTGCACCGCAGCATGTTGAGCGAGTTGAGTTGCACCACGGTGACGGCGCTTGTATCTGTGGTGGAAGTCCCGATCTGAAGAGTGGTGAACGGAGTCGGGTTGGAGCATGAACCTTGATTCAGGGTGATGTTATTGAACGAGCCACCTGTGCTGGGGATCGTGTACACGGTGCCGGCGGCCACGGTCACGTTCGTGGCCCCCGGAGTGAAGGTCGGAAGCGTCGGGGCGGTGCAGCCTAACGACGCCACGGGCTGGTTTTGGTAGAGGCCGCCGGCGGCGCTGCAGCCTGTGCCACACTTGACGGACCCAGCCGCCGCCAACTTTCCCGTGTACTTCTGTGGAGTGCCCGGATCTCCGAGAACCTTGATCAGCCCTGCGGTCGGTCCGGGCGTCAAGTCAATCGTCCCGAGGGAGACAATGTCGCCATAAATGCTGGTGATGTCGCCAGGTGAGGTGTCAACGGTCCCCGCCAGGGCCTTCGACAAGGCACAGAATGCCGGCGCGGATCCACCGCCCCCCGACGGCGCCCCCTTGACGACCGCGACGATCGTCCGGCTGGGGCCGCTGACCGGCAGCACGCCCGTGGAGATGACCCGCCGGTAGTCTGGGTGTAAGGACGATGCGCACGGAGGGGTCCAGTTGTTGACGGACGTGGTATCGACGCAGTTCACGATGATCGTGGCGGTGCCGAGCGTCGTGGAGCCAGTGGTAATGGTGCGCGTTTCCCCCGTGTACGTGCTCGCCGTGGCGAGCTGCAACTTGCCGATCCCATAGTGCACGCCGGCCTGGGCGACGTTGAACACCTGATCGGCCTCCAGCGATTCCACCCCGCCGCCCACTTCGCTGCTGAGGACCTGCATCACGGTGATGGTGATCGCCCCGATCAGCACGACCGCCAACAGGACGAAGATCATCACGACCCCGCGCTCCCCCCTGGCCGTACCCGTCCTCTGCCACATCGGAGCACCTGCCCTCCAGCGTTATGAGCCGCATTCCCCGGGGTCGCACCACAGGGGCAAGACCAGGGGTCTCGGCTCCTTTGGCGCCACCCTCTGAATCAGAGATGCCCGCTTTCGAGAGCAGGCGGACTCGTCCGTTCTGTGGGTTTTGTCTCAAGCGTTCGAGGCCGAGCTCATCCGTTCGGGAACCCGGGCTCTGGCATGTGGGTCGGGCGGGCCGCCGGAGGGGCACGGCAAGATCGAGGGAAGGTTGGGACCGGGACTCCCGAATTGCGGTGGAGGTCTGCCTTCGAGATCCTACTCGATGAAGTCCTTGAGCCGCTTGCTCCGGCTGGGATGGCGGAGCTTGCGGAGGGCCTTCGCCTCGATCTGGCGGATGCGCTCGCGGGTGACGCCGAACTCCTGGCCCACCTCTTCCAGGGTGCGCGGGCGCCCATCGTCGAGCCCGAAGCGCAGCTTGAGCACCTTCCGCTCGCGCGGTGTCAGGGTATCGAGGACCCCCTCCAGCTGCTCCTTCAGCATCGTGAACGAGGCGGCTTCCGCCGGCGCGAGGGCGTCCTGGTCCTCGATGAAGTCGCCGAGGTGGCTGTCCTCCTCTTCGCCGATCGGCGTCTCCAGCGAGATCGGTTCCTG
>QHZC01000557.1 GCA_003224515.1 Acidobacteriota bacterium | reverse complement strand
TGGGATTCAGCTCCCGCGCCGTTCGAATCAGCTTTTCCAGTGCGTCGTCGGTGTGCGCGTAATCGACGATCACCAGGAAGGGCTGCCCGAGATCGATTCGCTGGAAACGCCCGGAAACACTGTCAAGATCGCGGATGCCGTTTTCAATCACTTCGTTCGAAAGTCCCAGCGCCTGCGCCGCTCCGATCGCGGCAAGCAGGTTGTAGACGTTGATCCGCCCGACCAGCCGCGAAACCGCGTGCACTCTTCCGTTTGGCGTCTGCGCGGTGAACGTCAAACCATCGAAAGTCAGCTGAAATTTCTTCGTGGTGATGTCTGCGTCCGAATCCAATCCATACGTGACCGTTTTCTTCGCCAGGCCCGCCAGCCGCTTGGCGAATTCGTTGTCCGCATTCAGCACCGCAACTTCGGGTGCACCCGCCCCGGTGCCCTCGAAGAGCCGCTTCTTTGCGGCGAAATAATCCTCAAACGTTCTGTGAAAATCCAAGTGCTCGCGGGTCAGGTTGGTGAAGACCGCGGCTTGAAAATGGCATGCCCACAGTCGGTCCATCGCCAGTGAATGCGAACTGGCTTCGAGCACCGCATACTTACCGCCGGCATCGCGAATCTCAGCAAGAAATCCCTGCAGGTCCACCGATTCCGGCGTCGTATTCGGCGCCGGATAGTCGCCGAGTGGTGTGTGATAGGCGATCGTTCCGAACAAGCCGGTCTTCGCCCCAGAGGCCTTCACGATCGCATCCACGACCGAAGTAGTGGTCGTCTTTCCGTTCGTGCCGGTCACCGCAACGAGTTGCAGCGCGTTCGCGGGATGGCCTAGGAAATTCGCGGCAGTAATTGCCAGCGCTTTGCGCGCTTCTCGAACCTGAATCCACACCACGCCCGCCGGAATCGTGCCCGGAGCTGGCTCTTCGCTCGCAATGGCCACCGCGCCTCGCTTGAGAGCGTCCTGAATAAACTTGTTTCCGTCTGCCTTGGCCCCATGCAAAGCAAAAAAAAGCCCGCCCGGCCGCACCTTCCGCGAATCACAAGCGACCTGGCAAATTTCCAGGCTACTCGCGCCTCCAAGCAGAGGTGTCTCCACGCCGTGGAGTAATGCGCTCAGCTTTCTTCCGCTGTCCGCTGCACTTCGGCGGGCGGATTGCTTTCGTTGGCGGTCAACTTGATTCGTGGCGCTGTCCTGTACCTGTTCTTCTTGGCTCAATCCAATTCTCATCCTAATGCCTTGCCTTGTGGTGCGGCTCTGCGATCTTCGGCGCCGGTGTTCCGAACTGCACGGTGATCTTTGCGCCTCGCCGCACTTTGGTTCCCGCCTCGGGCGCCTGATTCGTAGCAAGCCTGCTGCCAACTAGAACGGGGTCGAGCCCCAATCGAAGGCAAATCTCTGTTACTTCGCGCATTGTCTTTCCAAAGAAGTCCGGTACTTGAATATCGCCCCCTTCATCCACCGCTACTGTCGAGGAAAGCGTCTGGCGCTTGACCCCTTTCTTATTTGGTGCGGTTGACTCCACAAGAGGTTGGTCGGGTAGGCCCGAGAAATCCGTCGGCGTGAAATCCTCGAGCGTAGCGCTGTCTGATATTTCGCGATTCTTGTACGCGACCTGGATGACCCGCGGACCAATGGGCACATCGCGTGGCACGTCAAGATGCAGCAATGCCTGTTCGGCGATCCGCTTGAAAACCGGCGCGGCCACCTGCCCACCCTCGTGCTGTCCGACCGGCGAATCCAGCGACACCAGAATCGTTACTACCGGGTTGTTGATCGGAGCGAAGCCGGTGAAGGAAGCAATCAGCCGCGTCGCCGAATATCGGCCCGTGGCCGGATCGATTTTCTGCGCAGAGCCAGTTTTCCCCGCAGCGGTCCAGCCATCGAGACGCGCAAGCTTTCCTGTCCCGTCCAGTACTACCCCTTCCATCAGCCTCCGCAGGGTTGCCGCCGTTTCCGGCCGGATCACTCTTCTGGGCTCAGAGAGAGCCGGCGGGCCTTCCGCAGGCAATACATGATCCCCGCGTCTCAACTCCGCAATGACATGCGGCTTGTAAAGCATTCCTCCGTTGGCAATCGCCGAGACGGCGCTGATAAGCTGAATCGACGTGACTCCGACTTCCTGCCCCATCGAGATCGATCCGATCGAGACCGCCGACCAGTTGTCGAGTAGCCTCAGGAGTCCTTTGCTCTCGCCCGGCATATCCACGCCGGTCAGCTGGCCAAAACCAAATGCGCGGATATAGTCGTAAAATTTCGGTGCGCCGAGCCGCAGGGCAATTTTGATCGCGCCCACGTCGCTCGACTGCGCCAGAATATCCGCGACCTTCAGCAGGCCGAAAGGCCTGTGGTCGCGGATGCGGTGCCCCGCCACGTATACCGCTCCGTTCTCGCAATCGAAAACTTCCTCCGGCCGCGTAATCCCCTGGTCGAACGCCGCTGCCAGGGTGATGAGCTTAAAGGTTGATCCAGGCTCGTAGAGTGCTGTGACCGCACGGTTCATCCGCGCTTCCGCTGGCGCCTCGTTGGCCGCGTTGGGATTGAACTTCGGCCAGTTCGCCAGCGCGAGGATTTCGCCAGTATTCGGATTCATCACCAGCACGGTGCCGGCCGTGGCACGCGTCTTGGCGATCGCTGCCGCCAGCTCGCGCTCGGCGATGTACTGGATTTTTTCGTCGAGCGTAAGAACCACGTTCGCGCCGCGTTCGCGTTGCGCTTCTCCACCATCGAACCAGCGCTGGCGCGCGTCGGCCATCACGATGATCTTTTCGCTCTTGCCCCGGATCTTGCCATCCAATTCGTATTCGATCCCGCCCAAACCCTTTTCATCGAGATCGACGAAGCCCAGTACATGCGAAGCGAGATCGCGCTTCGGATAGATACGTTGATTTTCTTTTTGGAAGTAGACGCCCTTCAGATTCAGCGCCTCCACCGCTTCCTTCTTGTCTGGCGGCAGCTTGCGCGCAATCCACACAAATGAGTGCGAGGATTCGAGTCGAGCTTCAATCACTTCGCGTGGAATTCCCAGCACACCGGAGAGCAGCCGCGCCGCAAGTTGCTGGTCGCCAAGCTCGGAGGGCACCGCGAATGCCGAATCCACAGGGATGCTCATCACCAGCGGGTGCATGTTGCGATCGTAGATCGCTCCGCGCTGGGGCGTGATTTCGATCACGCGCTGCTGCTGGCGGTGCGCGCGGGCCATGTATTCGCTGTGAAGGAAGAGTTGCAGGTATCCAAGCCGCCCGAAAACGGCGGTCATCCATAAGAGTGCCCCGCAGGCAACGATCAGCAGACGGCTGACCGCCCGATGGCCACCATTCAAATCGAGCGTCTTGCGGTCGCGCCCGGAATCTGCCGCTATGCGGCCACCTGTGGCGGCCTGAGCACGGTTTTCTGGCATGACGAATTCACATCGATAAGCGCTCCGCCGGGAAGATCATTTGCTTGACAGCAATCTCGTTTTCGAGCTATTAGCGTCAAAAAACTACGGTGCGCGATTCGGTCGAACGTAACGTACTGCGGCCACTTCTTCGCCGTCTGGAGCTTGGTATTCCTGAACTTGCGTCGGCAGCGGCTCGGTCAATCCCAGTTGGCGGCGCGCAATGATGTCGATGCGCATCGGATTCCGCAGTCCGGCAATTTCCAATTTCAAGGACGAGTTCAGCGAAGCCGCCTCGGCTTGCCTGGCCTTCACGTCCTCGAGCTGAAAACTTAAATCGATGCAGCGGAAGTGTTGGTAGATGTACAGCATGAAAAACGCAGCAATCACACCGCCCAGCGCGGCCGTACGGTACAGTTTGCGCATCTTCACCGGTTCGACGTGGCGCACGATACGCGAGTTGTCGATCCGCTTGACGGTATGATACTCGGTCATTGCCGGAGCTTTTCTCTTGCGTGCCATAACGGTACCTAGTCGGCCGTTAAGCGGCCGGCGCTCTTTCCGCACACCGCAGCTTCGCGCTTCGCGAACGCGGGTTGCCCATCATCTCCTGCTCGCTGGGCTGGATCACGTGCTTCGTCAGCACGCGGAGCGTTCCTGCTCGCTCGCCCTTTTGAAACGCCTGTTTCACCAGGCGGTCTTCCCGCGAGTGGTAACTCAACACCACCCAGCGGGCGCCCGAATTCATTGTGGCGGGGGTCCGAAAAAGAAACTGCCCGAGTTCCTCCATCTCTCGATTCACCGCTATCCGCAGCGCCAGAAACGTTTTT
>QHZC01000558.1 GCA_003224515.1 Acidobacteriota bacterium | reverse complement strand
GAGCACCGCCAAATTTACGCCACTCTTGGCATTCCCGCCCAGGTGATGCAGCCCGTCAAAACGTGGCAGGTCAGCGCAGGTAGTGACGAAAAAAATCCTAAGTCATAGAAAACAAAGCATCCTGCCCTGAAAACCGTGGAAGTTAGGCTAGAAGCCGGCTGCGCCGGCTGTAGACTCTCTCGGCGAAATGCTAGAAGAGTAGAATCAGGTTCTTGTTGCAAAAGGGATGGCGCGAGCAGGGGCATATGAACGTAGAAAAAATCTCAGCAATCACGATCAAAGTCAATGATATGGCAAGGTCAGTGCACTTCTATAACAGGCAGCTAGACTAAAGACTAGGCATGAAGGTTCTCTGCAGCGGTGAAAACGCTTACTCTTCTCCTCTTCAGACGCTCGGCGCGAAAGATACGACTCTGAACTTTGAGAAGGGCCATGTGACCCCCGCTTGGGGGCGAATATTTTTCTATGTCAAAGATGTTAGATTAATAAGAGAGGGCTTGGCTGGAACGGTCTCCCATGGATTCCACTCGTCTATTTGCTGTTGTATGGGTTTCTATAAGTCTTCTTGCTCCCGCCGAAATCGAGGCCGCTGCTTCCGCCGATTGTGCCGGTGCCGTGGTGGACGAAAACGGCGTGCCGGTCGGGGCCGCGCAAGTAAAGTTCGAAAACAGCAGCGGCAAGGTGTATCGCACAGAGACCGATGCCGCAGGGCGATTCGTCCTCCAGAATCTTTCCGCGGGTAACTACAAAGTAGAAGTTCGCAAGGAAGGTTTTTTCCTGCTCTCCGGCCAGTCATTTTCTCTCCACGACGGCCGCAACGAACTCACATTGACCCTGAATCGCGTTCAAGAGCTCCACGAGCAGGTACAAGTCACAGCGCCATCGAATCAGATTGATATCCAAGACAGTTCGCAGCGTTCCAGTCTCTCCTCGCAAAACATTCGCGATATCCCGGTGCCCAACTCGCACGTTCTTGCGGCGAGCCTCGTGGCCTTGCCCGAAATCGTGCGCGATAGTCGCAATAATCTGCACATTGCCGGTGCACGTTCCGGCGAGACGCAATATCTCCTCGATGGCTTTGAAATCGGCGATGCTGTCAACGGCGCTCTGACGGTGCGCTTCAACATTGACGCCACGCGCGCCGCCGAAGTCCAGACCGGCCGCTTCGGCGCAGGCTATGCCCACTCCGGCGCGGGCATTCTCAGTCTTGAAACTCCGGATGGCGAAGATCGCTGGCGCTTCGGCACGACCAACCCCGCTCCCGGTATCAACATCCAGGAAGGCGCTCATCTCGGGAATTGGTATCCACGCGTCACTTTTTCCGGACCCATCGAGCGCGGCCGCTTTTGGTTTTCAGATGCCGTCAGCATCCAGCACACCTTCGACGTCGTCAAACAATTGCCCTCGAATGCCAACACTTCCGAACAGTGGGCGGGCGACAATCTCCTCCGCCTGCAATACAATCTCTCGCACAGGCACATTCTCCACGCCAGCTTTCTTTACAACCGCGCCTACGGCACCAACCTCGGCCTGGACGCCGTCGATCCCCAATCCACCACCGTCACCGTCGAGCAGCGTCGCGCCTTCGTGTCACTGAAAGATCAACTGTGGCTCCACGATACGCTTTTCGAAGGCGGCATCGCTGCCGACAGCGGCGTGCTCGATTACACGCCGCAAGGTACTCAGCCCTACGTTTTGCTCATCGACGGCACCACCGGCAACTATTTTCAGCGCTTGCATCAACGCGGACGTCGCTTGCAGGCCGTCGGCAGCGTCACCGCTGCCTCCCGCCATTGGCACGGAACTCATCAGCTCGCTGGCGGCGCCAACGTCGCCGGTGCGGTCTATTCGCAATCCCCCCAACGCACGGAAATCCAGGCACGCCGCGCCGACGGAACTCTCGTTCGCCAATCGACTTTTTCCGGTCTTACGAATCCCCGCCTTTCCAACACCCAGGCCGGCTCCTACGCCCAGGACACCTGGGTGATCTCCAAACACTTCGTCTTCCAGGCCGGCCTGCGCACCGATTGGGACCGCTTCACGCAAAGCGTCATGACCGAGCCGCGCGCCTCCGCAAATTTCCTGCCATTTGCCGACGACCGCGCCAAACTCTCCCTCGGCTGGGGCATCTACAACGCCCCGCCTAATCTCTCCGTCATCGGCCAGGCCTTTGACCAGCAACAGCTCGACTCCTTTTACGATCGCACGGGAACGGTCGTCGTCCTCGGCCCCGTCGCCACCCAGTTCATGCTTCCCGCTAGCGGCCTGCGCCAACCGCGTTTCAGCATTTCCAGCGCCGGCTGGCAACAGAAGCTCGCCCACAACACGCTTGTCACTCTCGAACTCCTCGCCCGCAACGGATATCACGGTTTCGCTTTTGTCGACCAGCAACCCGCGCAGCTCGGCGGAATTTTTCTTCTCCAGGATCACCGCAAGGATCGCTACCGCGCCGTCACCATTTCCGCGCGCCACGTTTTTTCCGAGAGCACCGAGTTCTTCGCCGCCTACACCCGTTCTCGCGCCCGTTCGAACAAAGTTCTAAATCCCGCGCTAGGCTCCATTTTCTATGCCCCGCAGCAATCGGGTCCCGTCGCATGGGATACCCCCAACCGCCTCCTCACTTGGGGCTGGACGGCCACGCACATCTGGGGCATCCAGCTAAGCTATTTTTTCGAATACCGCACCGGCTATCCTTTCAGCGCCGTCAACCTCCTGCAGCAGTTCGTCGGTGCTCCAAATGGGTTGCGCTTTCCCGCTTACGCCAGCCTCAATCTGGGCCTCGAAAGGAAATTCGCCTTCCGCCGCTATCTCTGGGCCGCCCGCGTCGAAGCCGTGAACATCTTCGACCGCCTGAACCCGGACACTGTAGTCAACAACGTCGACGCTCCCAACTTCGGCTCTTTCGCCGGCGGCCAGGGTCGCGCCTTCACCTTACGCGTCCGCTTCGCCGGCCACAAATAACCGCAGAGAATCAAACTACGGCACGATCGGCAGAATTGGCGCCGACGGATGCGCGCTATCGTGAAAGACCACGTTCGTGGCTTTGATCATCCGCGTCCCGCGTGCCTGTTCTTCCCCATTGTTGTGGTTGCAGTCGAAGCGCGGTAAATGCTTGTACATCGATTTTGGATTTGTATGAAAGAAAGAGAATTCGATCCCACAAGGCCTCAAGATGCAGCATGGGGTGAGAGGTAGTTCCATCTACAAGATCCAGACGGCCACAAACTGTCATTTGCTCAACCAATCCACTAAGACTGCCAAGTTCGTTCGCTATCTCTACGAATTGTTGAAACCCGAGAGCTAGCTAGTTTCTGGCGCGAAACACCTTTTTTGCAAGAAAATTTGAGTGGGCAATAGAGATTTCATGGATTTAGCGGGCCTGATTGGCTTTCGAGGGACA
>QHZC01000554.1 GCA_003224515.1 Acidobacteriota bacterium | reverse complement strand
TCGCATGGTCATGCCCTCGATGGTCACCGGAACTGTCGGATCAATGGCCGCGGTTTCCGAACGAATCCACTTCGCGACGGCATCGGGATGGATCGCACTCTGAACGATCAAATGCGCGGAGCGGAAGTAGCCCTCGGTCTCCTTTTTCCACGGAATGTAAAACTCGGGATCGGCGGGCGCGGCCAGCCCGTTGTTCTTTACGTCTCCAGCAATCCCAATGACGGTTCGCCAATCATTCTGTGAGCCAAAGCGAAATGACTTCCCTAGCGGCTCTTCTTCGTTGGAGAAGAGCTTTTTCGCCAGTGCTTCACTGAGTATCACAGGTCTTTCTGCAGGCAAACGATCCTCTTCGCGAAAGCTGCGGCCACGCAGAATCGGGATGCCCAGCGCAGGAAAATAGCCAGGAGTGACGTAACGATAGCTGATCATTCCACCCGTGCCCGTACTGAATTTCGTGTGCCCGGGAATTTCGATGGCCGACAAAAAAGTAGCCTGCGTGCCACCAGAGGGGGGCAGCGTGTCACTCAAGGCCAACGAGGTGACGCCCGGCATTTGTTTCAGCCGGGCTTCGACCTGGCTGAAAAAGGCCAGCCGTCTTGCGGGGTCAGCATACCGGTATTCGGCGAGATCGATTCCCGCGGTGGTGATACTTCTCGTGTCCATGCCAAGTGCAACGGTTTCGAGCTTCCAGAGGCTGCGCAGCAGCAGGCCAGCTCCGGCGAGAAGAATCAGCGAAACTGCAATTTGCACGGTGACCAGTAACTGGCGAAGCAGGCCCCGCGACATCCGATGGTTCTCCTTGCCGGTGAGCAACTCGGGTGCAGGTCGACGTAGCGCCGAAGCTAGCCCGAAGAGAATGCCTGACAAGATTGATACCCCCAGGGCAAAGAGCAGCACGCGAACGTCGATGGCGGCCTGTTCCAGCCGTGGAATCCCTTCCGGTGCAATGGAAACAAAGAGGCGGAGCAAGAGTTGGGCGAACCAGCAACCCGCGAGTCCACCCAGCACTCCCAGGAGCAAGCTTTCTGTGAGTGCCTGGCGGACCAGGCGCCCGCGCGAAGCACCAATGGCGGTGCGCACGGCCAACTCCCGCATGCGGCTGGTAGCCCGTGCGAGCAGCAGATTTGCGACGTTGGTACACGCGACAAGCAGCACCGCCAGAACCGCGCCCAAAAGGACCCACGAGGCGACGCAGGCGTCTTGTATCTGCCGATCGCGCAGCGAGCGTACGCGAAATGACACCTCGTGACGAAACTGTGGCGGAACGTAATTCAGGGACTGCCGGAAGAGCGGCTCCATCGCGGCCGCTGCTTGCTGGATGGTTATGCCTGGTTTGAGCCGCGCGAAGACCCTCAAAATGACTTGCCGGGCATGGGGCCCGCGATCGGTGGATCCATCGAGTGCGGCCGGAACAAGAATGTCATCCCGGTCTAGGTTTGGCATTTCGAATTGTGCCGGAAGAACACCGACAACGACCGTCGGCCGCCCGTCGAGAGAAATGGTGCGTCCGGGAAGATTGCGATCACTGGCGAAGCGCGAACGCCACAGTCCGTAAGTAATCAGCGCGACATGCGGCGCGTTCGGCCGGTCTTCATCGCTCGTGAAATTCCGGCCAAGGAAAGGTGCAATGCCGAACGTCGGCAGGAATGTAGATTCGACCAGGGCACACTTCAACCGGACGGGGTTCTGCTCGGTGAGATCGCAATCCGCCCCGCCCGGGACAAATGAGGTTACCGACTCAAAGGGAGTCTGCGCTTTGCGCCAGTCGACGTAGTCCGGACCGAGAACGAATTCATTCGCTTCGAAGGGCGCCTTATCGCCAAAGCTGACCAGCCGATGGTCTTGGGGATAGGGCAGGCTGCGGAAAAGAATGCGGTCGACGACACTGAAGACCGCCGTGGTAGACCCGATCCCCAGGGCGAGAGTGAGAATCGCGACCAGCGCGAACCCCGGGCGTTTCCCCAGCCCGCGGAGAGCAAATCGCAAGTCTTGCAGCCCCGCGTCGAGAATTTGGACGCTGCGTTGTTCGCGGTACAGTTCCTTGGCTTGTTCGAAGCCGCCGAATTCGCGCCGCGCGGCATAGCGTGCTTCCACAGCACTCATGCCGCGACGAATCCTTTCCTCCGTGAGCATCTCCAGATGCGCCCGAAGTTCGGCGTCGAGGTCTCCGTCCAGATGTCGCTTGCGGAATAGACCGCCTAAACGCGCGCCGAGAAGGCGGAGCCATTCCATCTCAGGCTCCTTCCGTACCGCCGAGAAGGCGCGCCATGAGCGCGGTCATGCGCTCCCAACTCTCCGTCTCTCGGAGTAACTCCATCTTGAAGAAATCCAGCCGCGTTGCTCGAGCCGTAGCAAAGCAGGGTAGAGCGTGCCCTGGTTCAGCTTGAGCAGATCCTCGGAAACCTGCTGGATGCGCTGAGCGATGCCGTAGCCGTGAAGCGGGCCCATGGCATGAAGGGTTTCGAGAACAATTAGGTCGAGCGTGCCTTGCAAAACTTCTCCGCGCGGAGGAGCCATGTTTTCTCCTTTAGGCAAGCAACAGGAGCATAGGCTTCTTCCTGTTGAATGTCAACAGGAACCACTTTTTCCGGAAGGCGGCAAGTCTCGAAATGGAGCCGCTAGGCCGAGCATGACTCGCAGTTCTCTTCTCGCGCTGGACACCGTGTTCCTAAAGAAGACAAGTTGACCCCGGGGCGTGCCGGGGCCTAGGATGGCCGGGCAAATTCTGTGCCTGCTCTAGAGTCAGGGGAGCGCTCCATGCGTCCATACTTGCGGTCTGTTTTGCTTCTAGCCGGTTTCTGTCTTTCTTCGACGGCGGCTCCACTCGTGTTTGCCCCATCGAGCGTTGCACAAGGTCTCGCCAGCAGCGACCTTTCGCGCTTGCGCTCCGTTGGCAGTGTCGAGCTGTCACCGGAGGGTCGGCGCATTGCCTATACCGTGATCATGCGCGATCGGCCCGGCCGCCCATACGGCCAACTTTGGCTCATGGACGTGGCCACCCAGAAATCCGTCCGCGTGGGTGGCGAAAAAGACTCCGGCGGCGGTCCGCTGTGGTCGCCCGACGGCGAATGGTTGGCCTTCGAGGGGCATCAGGGTGAAAAGGGCGGACTGTTTCTAGCGCGGCCGGATGGCTCTGAGGTCACCTTTCTCGCGTCGCTGAACGGCACCAACAGCCCGCTGCCGGGCACCGGCAACGATGTGACCTGGTCGCCTGACGGCAAACAGCTCGCGTTTGTCTCCTCGACTCCCGGCCTGGAAGCAGCAGAAGCCACCGGCGATCCGATGGTGATTACCCGGTACCTGTATAAACCCGACGCTGGTGAAGGAATGACGCACTTCAATGACAATCAGCGGCTGCACATATTTGTTGTGGAGGTGTCCACGGCGCAGGTGCGGCAGTTGACGCAAGGTAATTTCGACGAGCATTCGATTGACTGGTCGCCCGACGGCAAAGAGATTCTCTTCGCTTCCAATCGCGAGCCGAATCAGGATGAGTTTTTCAACTACGACATTTTTGCTTTGAAGGTTTCGGACAACAGTATTCGCCGGCTGACCGCCACGGAATACAGCGAGTACGAACCGCGGTGGTCACCGGACGGCAAGCGCATCGTCTTTCGCGGCACCCGCCGCGGACTAACCGACCGCGAGACGACCATGGAAGACACGCACGTTTGGGTGATGAATGCCAACGGCAGCGATCGCCGCGAAATCGGCGCAGTCCTGGATAACCGCCAAGGTGTGCCGCGGTGGGCGCCGGACGGCAGCGCCGTCTATTTCA
>QHZC01000556.1 GCA_003224515.1 Acidobacteriota bacterium | reverse complement strand
CAACACCCTACCTCGGTCAGTTCCTCCCTACGATTTTTGAAAAGTAGGTCATAGCCGCGATAGGCGTCCGCCTGCAAATAGCCGTGGTAGCCTTTCAAGAATTCTTCCGGTCCCTCCCGACTGTGATTGCCCGTGTAGTCGTAGACGATGTAAGGACGGTCCCGATCCCCTACGTAAGTCCAGATGCGGCCGGTGCGCGTGCGCGGCAACTCCCGGTCCAGCACCGGCACTGGCGTATCGTCGGTCTGTACGACTTTCGATGTCAACACCACTTGCTTCATGCGTTCCCACACCGGGCTCACTAATTTCAAGCGGCCATCCAATCACACATCGTCTTGCGCGACAGATCCACACCGTGACGTTCAAAGATCGTCTCCATACGGTTCAGCGGAAGGTGATCGCCGTACTTGCTGACCGCCACCTGCGCCAACAGTCCCGGCCCCGGCAAGCCCTTCTCGATGGGCGCGACTGGTTTCTCTGCGGTCGTGATCCCACAACCTTTCGCACAGGCGTACTTGGGCGTAACTTCCTCGATCACTTGCAAGGAGGCCGGTACATACTCCAGTCGCTCGCTGATGTCTTCCCCGATCCTTTGCATCGGTGTCTGGCAGTGCGGACATTGCCGTTGGGATTCCTCCAAGCCGAACACGACTCGGCGACGTTCCAAGGATTCCGGCAGCGGATTGCGGCCATGACCGCGGCGCTCCTGCTTTTCTTTCTTTTCTTTGCGGTCAGCGCTGGAAGATGAATCTGCCGCCGCCGGTTCTTCGCTCGAAGTTGTAGCGCTCGCCCTCTGACTGGCGGCAATGATTTGGGCGGCAAACAGGAACAACTGGTTCTCGTCGATCCGCTCGCGTTTCTGTCCGTAACGATAGCGCAACAGCTGCGCCAACTGATGTTGCAGACGTGCCAGTAGCTGATCCTTGTCCTCCACGGCTTGCAGCAACTGCAACACAATCTGCTGCAAAATCTTGGCCTCGGCGGGTAGATTGTGAGGATCGATTTCCATCGTCTTACTGGACTTGCTCCCGCTCCAGCTGTTCCAGTTCCACCACCAGGTCCACCCACTCGTCGGTCAGTTTCCGGAAGCGTCTGTAGTTGGTTACTTTCTGCCGCACGTCAGCCAGGCGCTCGGCACGCACGAAGCGAGTCCGGCTCTTGCCCCGCCAGGTAAAGCTGAGCTGGTAATAAGGTCCGTGTTTCTGGGGATCTTTAGGGTCTTTGCAGCGGCAGCCGGCCTTACCGCACACGTTGTATTGCTCGCTCAGGCTGCCGGGATGCATGGGCCCCAGCTGAACGAGTTGCCGTTTCAGTTGCTCGACCTTGCGCGCGATTTGGGAAGTCTTCATATCCGATATCATTACAGAGCTATCGGATTATGTCAGGCCTTTTCTTTCCATATTCCAAGATTTTCTTGATTCTTTCTTGATTTCCCTCCACCGGATCTCTTCCTTCACCCCTGCCGTCCGCATCCGAGATACAATCCCGCCATGCCCATGACGCCGTTTGTGGGAAGATTCAAGGAACTGGGGGCCCGGGAGACCAGATCGCTGACGGTCACCGGAAGAAACGATCTGCCCGATGGAGACTATGGGTTTTTCGAATTGTATTGCAATGAGCCGGACTGCGACTGTCGGCGGGTGGTGGTAGCCGTGCTCCGACCGGGCACGGGATGGAAGAAGTTTTGGGCCACCATCAACTATGGTTGGGAAAGTGTGGAGTTCTACCAGAAATGGGCCGGAGCACCTGATGGGGATCGCTCCCAGTGGCAGGGCCCTTTGCTCGATCCTTTGTCCGAACAAACCCGGTATTCGCCCGCGCTTCTGGATCTATTCAAGTTTCTCCTCGAATCCCCGGACTACGTGCAGCGTCTGAAGAACCATTACCAGCTTTTTCGGGCCGCGGTGCAGGACGAATTCGCCAAGCGGAAAGGAAAAGAGCGATCTCCGGTGCTTTCCAATAGTACACGTGGTCACGGGGCGAAGGGCAGTGGATAGATTTTCAGGAATGCTCTCGCGGTTCAACCACGTTCTGACTTTCCTGATGTTGCGTTGCCGTCGCGGGTAGGCTGTAGCGTTTTCTTCGCCGCCCCTTGCTGAGATCGATCCCTTCCAACAGCAGACCCAACTCCCAGGCGGCGATCTCCTTCCGCCCGGTCTCGGCGAAAGGAAACTGGAAAGTTCCCGCTTCCAGCCGCTTGTACCAGATGGCCCACCCATCTCGATCCCAATACAGAATCTTGAGCCGATCACTCCGCCGATTGCAGAACACCAACAGGTGCCCGGAGAAGGGATTGCAGTGGATCACATGCTCAGCCATCATCGAGAGCCCGTCGAAGGAACGACGCATGTCGCAGGCCACCGTACACAGGTACACTTTGATCGCCGCCGGAAAACTCAGCATCCTTATATATTCCTTTACGGCTCCAAGGCCGCGAGTACCGCTCGCAGGGTCTCTTCCTTGACTCCCTGGCTGATGCGCAGTCGATGTCCGTCCCGAAGCACCAGCTCCAGACCCGCCAGCATGGTTCCCTCGCCTTCACTCACAAGAGCAAAACTCGCCGCTCCTCCATGCATCCCTGGCTTTGCGATCCGCCGCTCTTGCCGACCTGCCTTCAGTTTGCGTTGCCACCAATAGAACTGGCTCTCCCGCAATCGCCGCTGCCGGCAAAACTCCCGAATCGACATCCCGCTCCGGGCTGCCTCCCCAATCGTCCTTTGCCAGTAGCGTTGCTTCTCAACATCGTGCTTCCTCATCCGCCACCTCCGCCTTCGCGCAGCACATCGGCACTACGCGCAAGGTTCTCGTTTGTCGGGGAAAGTATTACTCGTGACCCTCAACCGCGGAAGAT
>QHZC01000555.1 GCA_003224515.1 Acidobacteriota bacterium | reverse complement strand
TTGACGAAATAGTCTTACTTATCGGACGCATTGTCAGAAGGAATCTGCGCTTTTCTGGCTGGTCTTAGGGGGTATGGCCGGGCATGGGTTCGTCTTGATCGAAGCCGCAGATCCGGACGGTCTATCCGGACTCGCAAGCACCGCGGGGCATCAACAACGGCGGGCCAATCGTTGGACTTTATCGCTGGCAGTCCGGCCGGGCACGGATTCTTGACAAATCCACGAGAGGATTGAAGACGACCAAAAAAACAACCAGAACCACTGATGATGACGGGCGGAAGGACACCGCGACCCTCTCCATATTTTCCATGGGAGAGACTGCGGCGTCTCCTGCGAATTCGCCAAGTCACGTTGCGAGATTTGTAGGGCACCACTTCCCTGCTGAATCATCCACATCTTGTTAATGGAATCCAATCTTGGCCATGATCTGGGCGAAGCGAGGGTCGGAACGAATGGGGTCGGCCATGGGGTCGACGCCGAGGTACACCAGGCGATCGACTTTTTCCTGGTACGCGAGATCGAGAAGGCGGAAGGCTTCGTCGGTTTCTCCAAGCGCGACGTGGATAGCCGCGGGGTACAAACTGGGAACGAACCTAGTGTTGCGTAACTGCTGCAATTTTTGGAGCGCGCCGCGAGCTTCGGTCGCATTCCCCGCCAGGGCCTGGGCATAACCGTAGGCCATGAGCGTCACGGGAGCGTCGCCGGAGAGTTGCTGCGCGCGCTGAAAAGTTTCGACGGCTTGCGCATACATTTTTTTTTGCGCGTACGCGGAGCCGAGCCAGAACTGCGCGGACAAATCGCCCGGATGCAGCTTGACAATTTGTCGCGCCTCTTCAATCGCAGCGTCATATGACCGGCCGAAGTAGTACGTCTCAGCCAGAACGTCGTGAAAGAGCGGATTGACCGGATCGAGATCCAGAGCATGGTGAGCTTCAGTCAGTGCTTCGGAGTCGTGCGCTTCCACGATGAGCAGGTGGCAATACCATCCGTGAGGAGTGGGATCATTGGGATTCAGTTCAATGGCGCGGCGCAATTCTTTCTCGGCGGTGGCCAGGTCCCAGTCGTAACTCATGGCCACGTTGCCGAGGACGGCATGAGCCTCAGCGAGCCTGGGATTGAGCTGCAAGGCGTGCTGTGCGGCCTCCCGCGCTTTTGGTTTGGCCTCGGCGGGAGGCATTCCGTCGTTGGGTACCTGACCCAGAATCGCCGTTGCGGCGGCGAGACCTGCGTAGGCTTCAGCGTACGATGGATCTTCGCGGATGGCTTCCTCAAAAAATGTAATGCTGCTGCGCAGGTCGTAGCGGCTGCCAAGGGCAAATTTGCCTTGATGGTAAGCGTGGCGGGATTGCGCGACCTCCGGTGTAGCGGCATGAACGGTGCTCCCTCTGAACGCGGGCGGAGGCTGTGGCGGCAGCGGAAGCGTCGCCAGGATCTGTCGGGCGATCGCGGCCGAGACATCCGATTCCACTTGCAGAACATCGGAGAGTTCGCGAGGAAAAGAATCGGCCCACAGATGCGTCTCATCGCTGACCTGGATCAACTGGACGTCGATGCGCACCTGGTTGCCGGCGCGCTGCACGCTGCCTTCCAGCACATACTTCACATTGAGCGTGCGGCCGATCTCGGGGATCGACTGGCTGGAGACAATCCGAGAGGAGGTCGCGGCAATCACGCCGAGGTGCGGCGGATCGAGCTGGCCGAGTTTGGTGCGGATGACATCGGTAAGGCCCGCGGTGATGTAGTCGGGCTTGGAATCGCCGCCGAGGTAAGTGAAGGGTAGTACGGCGAGGCGAACTTTATCGCGTGTGGAATCTTTGGCCTGAAGCCAGCGGTAAATGCCGAGGGAAAGAGCACAAAGAATCGCGAGAGCGAAAATGGCGACGACGACGCGCTCCCCTGCCGAAGGAGGAAGACGTTTGACGGAATCGACGACGGGAGGAGTTACAGGTACGTCAACTTGCGCGGCGATAGGCGGCTGCGCCATTGGATCGGGAGTCTCCACGCCGGAAGCCACTTCGCTTGTCTCAGGGTCGGGAACAAACGCGGCGTCGGCTTCGGGATCGTCTGCCGGTTGGCGCCTCTTAAACCACTCATCCAGTTCGCTGGTGTACGCGTAGACGGTCGATTTCTTCTGATGTTCGTGGCGCCGGACGGGAAGCCCTTCGGTCTTCTCCCAACGCTGGACGGTGCGGGTCTCGCGGCCGAGGTGGCCGGCAATCTCTTTCCAGGAAACCAGTTTCTTGTCAGGAAGGGCTGACCCTTTGGGACCTGGCGTGGCTCCGCTTGCGGGTGTGTCGGGAGGCGACATTAAAGCGATTCAGTGCGCGGATTATACCCTAGAAATGTGTCCCGTTCGCAAGAGCCCGTTGCTAGTGATACTGGAGCGACTTGGGCAGCTACTGCACCAGCGGCGAACAAATGCTCAACCACGCTCTCGTCGTTGCCGGACGATGCCGGTGATGCGTTGGGGTGTGCGTTCACGGAATTTTCAAGTCCAGGGCACTTCAAGCAAGGCACAGAACAAATAGAGGCAGAACCGCAGAGTAGCCTCAACGGCTATCTCTAAACCGTCGCGTCGGGTCGAGTAGGTTAGGGTTCCGTTCATCTGACAACCCTTAACACATTGTTACGCAAGACGTCAGAAAGAAGTTTCGAGCTCAACCAGTGCTAGTCCCTCTTGGAATTTCCAGCGCTTCGAGGACATTACTCTTCGTGAAGAGCAAATTGCTGGCCTTCAGCGAAACAGCGCACGTACAAGCCCGGGGAGGTGTCCCGGTTTGCGTCCATTTCGCACCACGCCTGGATCTGGCGCCACGAACGTTTCCTCAAACGCAACTGCTGTGGTTTTGACGCCGGGGAGATTCCATAAGCGCGCAGTTCTCTGCTCGCAGACCCGTCACTTCTTCTTCCAGCAACCGAACGTAGTTCGACCGCATAATTTTGGGCAAACACGGCCGCGCGACCAGAAAACTACAGAAAAGTTGGGTGATAAGCGAACACCGCACCGTCGATTCGGCGGTGCTACGTGCGGACGGCGGTGTGGCGATAGCTCCGGCAAGCGTTGATCGCAAATACGACGACGCTCAAACCGAAGAGCACTGCCAGCCACTCGAATTCAGCCCCGTAGTAGAATGTCGCAAATTTCGTGCCCACCCACTGTGCCCAGACCACGAAGACGCGCACCAGATCGAAGACCGCAATGATCGAAACGACAAAATGAATGCGGTTCAGCGATTCCTCGAAGACTAGATCGTGCTCATCCATCAGATACTTATACAGCATTGCGAAAATGGCGAAAGGCGCTGCTGCGGCCAGCCACAAGCAGCCGAACGGAAGGAAATGCACCTGGCCGGACCACGGCACCGGAATCTTGAACGACGGCACATCCAGGATGAGCGAGATGAGTCCGCCAGCAGCAAATACAGCCGCTCCGATTCCAAACAATTTCGCGGGAGATTTAGGCCAGCCCATGTTTTTGGCGCTGTCATCCCGAACGTGCTCTGGCGTCGTCTTCGCGTCCGGCGCAACCGGCAGGAGCGGCACTTCTGGTTCCCCTTGCACGTACGACCAAATGACATTGCCGATGAACACGCTCTCTCCGAGCAGCATGATCCAGAAGAGCAAACTGCTCGGAACATCTGATTTTGTCTGCGGCAACACGACATGCAGACCGCCCACAATCAACAGCGCCAAGCTGCCGAAGGCGTGCCACAATCCGACGCGACGATCGAGATCGCGATGGATGAAGCGCGGCACGACGCGATATTGCGCGTAGAAGAAAACGAAAATCCAGATGGCGGAGAAGAAATACGATGCCAGGTCGCGGGCGCGGACGTATGCGTCTTCCATCGAGCCGACGTGGCTCACCACGTAGATGGCCGAGAGCCCCCAGCCTACAATGCATAAAAAGGCGCTGAGCCTGAAGAGCTTCTCCGGGAAACTTTGCTCCTCCCAAAGTGGCTTCTCCACCAGATCGTCCCCCTGCTTTCACCCTAACACCTTCCTTGTTTCGGCTGGGCGGCAAATCTCTTTGTGCCGCGAATTCACTACCTTGAGCGTCTGCGCAATTTTACGGGTCGAAGGGCTTCTTCGCTTCGGCTTCCAAGCGCTGGAAATGAATCGCCCGCGAAGTTCAATCGGCAGCAGTGGCCTGCCGCGCGATCTGTTCGCCGAGCAGCATGCACAGTCACAAAACGGAGTACGTTCCCCATGCTTTGTTGAAAGCAGCCTAAAAAGCAAAATGCCCCGGCATCGTCGATGCGCAAGTTTTTACAGCATCAAGTACATAGCACTATTACGTATTGTCAGGAGAAATTTTGTGAATCACAAAAAAGATCTTTACTTTCCTGTTTTCAGCGCTCGGCTTAACGATGGGGAGGCGAAAAGACTGCGATTGCCCCTTTCCCCAGAGGCGAAACGGCAGATTCCACGTAATTCCCTGCCGTGAATGAACTTTGACTGCCTCGCCGCTAGAAATCATCAAAAACTCCCCCCAAGTGTGCAGTTGTGGAGGGGACGAATTTGCAAGCGGTAGTTCGAGCAGCTCGCCCCAGAACCCTTGACACCCAGAGTTTTCAAGAGCATAGTCGCGCCATCCCTCGGTATTCTTTCCCGTGTCGACCGCTTTGCGGTCGCCTCAAACAAGGAGGCCTACGATGCCGTATTTTCTTCAT
>QHZC01000085.1:2787-5211 GCA_003224515.1 Acidobacteriota bacterium | reverse complement strand
GGAAGAAGTCCTGGAACGCGCCCGCGAGGCGCTCCCGCCACTCGCTAGCCAGCACACGCGCCAGTGGCGTGTCGTCGACGAGGATTGAACCAGATGATGGCTCGTACATCTTCGCGAGCAACTTGACCAAAGTCGTTTTGCCGGCGCCGTTCTCGCCAACGATCGCGACAACCGCGCCCGCCGGCAGTGTTACCGACACATTATCCAGCACAACGCGCGACGTGCCGGGGTAGGCGAACGACACGTGGTCAAGACGGATCCCGCAGTGCAATACCGCGGGCACCGGCAGATCGCCCGACGCCGCAACGGAGGCCGCATAGTCCTCCAGCCACGCGAGCCGCCGCGAGCCGTCCATCCAAAATCCGCGCAGGAATCCAATCTCGCCGACGGTGGCGCCGATATACGCCGACAGTCGCGCACCTGCGGCGAGCACCAGCAGCACCGCGCTGGCTGGCGCGCCGAGGCCAGACGACACAAACACCACCGCGCCCACATACGCCAAACCGAAGATCGCCCACGCCAGCGCGTACCACAACGCAGAACCCCACCGAGCCGCAGCCACCGGCCCGTACCAGCACTCCCACGCCCAGCGGCGATCGGCAATCAGGCGCTCTCCGATGCCGGTAACCCGCACTTCCTTCCCCGGCGGCGCGGTCGTGGCGATGGTGAACAAATGACGTGCCAGCCGACTGCTTTGTGCTCCGCGCTCCTGCGCGTATCTTTCAACACCGGGCCGCCACGTCGATGTCAACACCGTCGGGATCGCGAAGACTGCGAGAAGCATAAGCGCCGGGTGAATCGACGCCAACAGCGCCATCGTCACGCCCAACCGCAAAATCCACCCCAGCGTGGAAAACACCGACATGTACATGTGGTCAAGCACGAACACCTGATTGCGCAGCATGGACAGGCGATCAAGATATTCCGGGCGTTCCTGATGCGCGATCGTCGCGACCGAGGCTTGCAGTCGCGCGACGTGCGACTCCAGCGCGATGGTCACCTTGTCGCGGAAGCGGCGCTGCACGCGTGTACTGACCGTGCGGACAAACCACGTGGCGGCCGTCGACACGCCGAGGCCAATCGCCGCGCCTTCCACCATGCCCGGTCTGTGTTCCAGGACGCCCTTGCCGAGCAACATCAGCCACAACGCAAGGAGCGCATCGGGCAGCGCCGCGAGCTGCGACAGCACAAACGCCACGACCATCAAGCGCGGTCCCGTTCTCGATTAGGAGAGGACGTCATACGTCGTGCCTTCCTCCTCGCCCGGGGCGCTGAACCGCTGCGCCTGCAGATCGAACATCGTTCGATAGCGTCCGCCGAGCGCCATAAGCTCGTCATGCGTGCCGAGCTCAATGACCCGGCCGTGCTCCAGCACACAGATACGATCGGCATGGCGGACTGTGGAGAAGCGATGCGAGATCAGGACGGTTGTGCAATGCCGCGTCTCAGTGAGCAGGCGATCGAAAATTTCCGCTTCCCCACGCACATCGAGCTGAGCGGTCGGCTCGTCGAGCAGCACGACTCCAGCGCCCATCCTGACGGCCGCCAGCGCCCGTGCAAGCGCGATGCGCTGCCATTGGCCGCCCGACAGGTCGGTGCCGCCGTCGTACCCGCGGGCAAGGACGGTGTCCAATGCGGTTAGGTTCGTCGCTCCGGCCGACTCGAGTGCGGCGCGCACGACATCGTCCGGCGCGCCTGCCGGCGCCACGTTGTCGCGCAACGGCAGCTCCAGGCGGATGAAGTCCTGTCGTACAAGCGGCACAACAGCTTTGCGATCGTCGTCTTGCCGGCGCCGTTCTGTCCAACGATGGCGAGCGACGAGCCCGCGGGAATCGTGAGATCGAAGTGCTCCACTATGGGCGCGCCCGCAGGGTACGCGAACGTGACATCGCGGAGACGAATCTCGTGCGCAGGTTTCGCGTCCGCGGGGCGATTGCCGAATCGCAGCGCGCCGGCGGGACGCATGGCCGGCTCGAGTCGCAGCACCGCGGCGACGGGCGCAGCCGCTCCGTCGAGCGCCCAACTGAATCCACCGAACGCGAGCATCGACACGCCGACAGCACTCTGCACGTAGATGACGGCTTCCCCGAGACTGATGCGGCCAGCGACGGCCGCGCTGGCCAGTAACCAGAACACTAAGACGTTCGAAGAGACGACGAGGAGCAGGCTCCAGATGACAGGACGCTCGCGCAGACGTGTCGCTGCGTACTGCAGCTCGTGCAAGCGAGTGCGCCTGGCGATGAAACGGTCGATCGTCCAGCCGGCGAGGCCGAACAGGCGCAGCTCCTTGCTCGCTGGCGGGTCCACCGCCAGCCGGTAGGCATAGTCGGCATCCCGCTGTGCGCCGCGCACTTCCTCAGTGTTGCGGTCGCGCCAGATCGCGCTCTCGCGTAGAAGCCAATGCGTCGCCAGCCACGCGCCCGC
>QHZC01000085.1:0-2646 GCA_003224515.1 Acidobacteriota bacterium | reverse complement strand
GTGAGCCGGTCGTAGAGCCATGCGGCAGTGCGGTCGCCGAGGTTAGCGCTGACAGCCTGATGAATGGGGCTGAGTACTTGGAGTAGCACAAAGATTGTTCCGGCCAGCGCGAGCGGACCGGCGAGAGCGTCGCCGCGTTGCACGGCGCCGACGAGCACGCCCATCGCGATCGCAAACGCTGCGGGCAGGATCCCTCTCAACAGGAGGGCCGCCCACCAGGCAGCGGCGAGGGCGGGGTCCGCCTTCGGCAGGACGCCGAAGAACTTCCATTCCTTGCGCTCGGTCAGTCGTTGGAGCACGACCGCATTCTGCCACAGAACCCGGGCGCGTACAGGCTCGGCCGCCCGCGCGTAGCTGAGCGCCTACAAATGACCGCCATGTTGAGATTCCTCGCACCCACTGCCGTATCCTTCCTCCTCATTGTGTTTTTCTTCGCCGCTCCTGGACTTCCACAACGGGCTGAAGAAAACATGCACTCGAGGCGGAGGCAGCCGCCGCTAAGCTGGACTCGCTGTCTCAAGAACTTGGCCAGCATCCGTTTGCGAAGGTGATCATCACGTTGGAGGCCAAAGAGGCGCAGGCGTTCGCCGCCCAAGCCGCTGGGAATGCGGCGGAGGCAGTGACGAAGATGAAAGAAGCTGTCGCCATTGAAGACTCAATTGATGACCTCTCGCAACCGCCCTATTCAATTATTCCGGCTCATGAACTTTTCGGCACCCTGCTTATGGAGTTGAATCGTCCGGCTGATGCCCGGGAGCAATTCGTACAAACGATTAGACGCACTCCCGGTCGGCCCAAAGCGATCTACGGACTTGCTCAGGCAGCGCAAGCAAGCGGCGACATGGCGGCGGCCACACAGCGGTATCAACAATTCCTGGCAATCTGGAAGAATGAGGACACTGATCGCCCTGAAGTTGCCACCGCAAACGAATTTCTGGGAAACCACCAATAGCTACCCAGCGAAAGTCTTCGCTCAAGACATTGCTCATGCTGACGGAGGCTATAGGTCTTCTCGCCAGAGTCAATGTCCCGGGCTTTATCGGCCGGTTTTGGGTGACCACTAAGGATTTAAGGCCGTTACTTCACGGTTGGCTAGGGATTAAGAATGCCCCGGGTATTCTTTCATCCAACGTCGCAAGAATTGCGCTCTTCGCCTTGGCGAGTTGCTCGAGATGACCATCGGCAGTTTGCTTTGCAGTCTTGACCCAAGCTGGAATGTGCGAGACATCATGATCGTCGGGGATGAAAGTAAACTTCAGGGCATTTCCTGTTTTAAGGCGACGTAATAGGGTGCGTGCGTGAGCGATGGTGAATCCATACTGCGGTGCTTGTGCGAGGACCCGGACGAAGCCAAGTTCTGTAATCGAACAAGTTGCCAGTTCCGGAACTCCCTTTGAGGCCAGAGTGTGCACCCAGCCAGCGACTGGCTGGTGGAATTCGTGCTGGAGGAAACCCAACGAAACGAGAGCATTCACGTCGAGGAGATACTTCATGGGTCGGATAAAATCTCGTAGACCTGTTTGCTACTCAAGAGTTGAGCGTCTGGACCCGCACTCAGATCCGGAAGGCCGGTAATGGGGTCAACGAGAATACTTACTTTCCGTGAGCGCGTGCTTCGTGGCGTCAAGACAATGCGCCCACCCTCGACCTTTGCGTCGAGTGGATCTCCCGTCCGGAGGCCAAGTTTGCGGCGAATCGGACCTGGAATTGGCGCCACGGCGGACCGTGCCAGAATCGGTAGTTTGAAGTCCGGCGTTGGGCAGGGTGGCGTGTCACCGCGGACAGCGTCCGGGTGGCTTCCAGGTGCCGCCCCTCGTCACCCAAGGCTGTGTGCTTTCGTGCAGAACGAGGAGGACGGCGGAGCGGTTTTCGGTGCCGACGCCGCTAAGCGCCATGGGCGGGCCGGCTTGCATGATGACACTGTCGCCTGCGCGGCTCACCGTCGTCGCATCCGGGGTCTCAAGGCACTGCGCGCCCGACACGATGTAGAACGCCTCCGGTCCCGAATGCGTGTGTGCACTCACGGCCCTCACCGTTGGGGGCAAGATCGACTCCATGTAGCGTACGGTGTAGCGCGTGCCGGGCTTGATCTGCAGCGGCCCGATGCTCGAAACGCGGTCGCCGCGTCCTGCGCGCCATGCCTGACCGGCCAGGGTGAAGACCCAGAACTTGCCTAATGATTGCACGGCGGTCCCGTTCTGCGACCGCTCAGCCTCCGCCGCCGCCACCGTCGGGTAGGTGTAGAGGTGCCAGAACACCGGACCCGACATCTCCCCCAATTGAACCTCGGCGACCAGATAGCAGCCGGCATCACTCACGCGCTGGCTGACCGGCGTCTCGCAGCGTCCTGGGTATATTGACGATTCCGGCGTCTGCGCCGCCGCGTCACCAAACAACGTGACCGTCACGGCGAGCAGGACGAGTGAGGGCATCATGCGAGGACTAGCCATGCCGCATTCTTGCACGAAACGGCCTTTCTTCAAACTGGTGGCCGACTACCAGATAATCGGACGCCGACCAACGCAAAGAAGAACTCGCGGCCGATTACCGCGCCTGCTGGAAAGTCCATTGAATGGAAGAGTCAATTCCCGGAGGTTCCTCTTTGGCATAATTGGACGCGATACCTGAACGGTCCTCTCGTGTGGA
>QHZC01000552.1 GCA_003224515.1 Acidobacteriota bacterium | reverse complement strand
GTCCGGTAAGGATGCCTGAGCCTTGTCCGGCGAGGACGCTTGAACCTTGTCCGGTGAAGATTGCTGCGCCCGGTCGGTCAGCGGAAGGAGCAACAGCACCAGCGCCAAAGAGATCGAAGTGATCGTCCGTCGCATTTCAATCGATTATAGGTATCCCGCCAGCGCAGCGTCAATTCGGCTCTGCGGTTCTCCCGCCGCGTCACAAAGTTTCTTCAAAAAATTGCGTAACTCAGCCGGCAACACCGCGCGAACTTCGATCCATGCACCGGTCCGCGGCTGCGCGAAGCCGAGCTTTGCGGCGTGCAGAAAATTACGCCCCAGCTTCGGCAGTGTGCGCTTGCCAAGGCGCAGTTCCCCTGCCGCACCGTAAAGCGTATCGCCCACCACGGGATGCTTCAGCGCCGAGAAGTGCACTCGAATCTGATGCGTGCGCCCGGTATGGAGCCGGACTTCCACCAGCGTCGTGTTGCCTAACTTGGCGAGAGCCTTCCAATCCGTGCGGGCCTCGCGCGGATTCGCGATTGTCCCGCGGTGCCAGGACTTGCGTTCTGTGGTCATGCGCGTGCGATGAATCGGATCGCGCCCGATGGCCAGCTCGATACGGCCGCTTTTCTCCGCAAGGGCGCCCCGCACCAGCGCGATATACGTTTTTTTGATGGCCCGCTGGCGAAAGGCTTCGCCGAGCTTGGCGTGCGCCGCGTCGTTCTTGGCGACAAGAATGACGCCTGATGTTTCCTTGTCGAGCCGGTGGACGATTCCCGGCCGCAGCGGATCACCCGCCTGCGAAAGCGATTGCCCACGCCCGAGAAGCGCGTTGACAAGCGTGCCGGAGACATTTCCGGCGCCGGCATGAACGGTCATGCCTGCGGCCTTGTTGATGGCCATGACGTCGTCGTCCTCATAAAGGACATCGAGGGGAATCGATTCCGCCTCCGCGACGATGGGCGGGCGCTCCGTGACTTGGACAGAGATTTTTTGGCCGCCGCGAAGATGCAGCGAGCCTTTGCTTGCCGCTTTCCCATCGATGAGCACGAGGCCAGATGCGATGAGTTCCTGAACGCGGGTACGGCTGAGATCGGGACAGTGGGTCGCAACAAAACGGTCGAGCCGCGCGCCGGTATCTGCCGGTGAGGCGACCAGTTTGCGATACTTGGCGGAATCGGGAGAAGGCACGCGATGATTGTAGCAGGCCACGCGAGGTGGTCCCCCCGGGGAGGGAAAAGAACGGGTCTGAAGATTCGCCATTGAAAGAGAGTCAGGAGGTTTCAGCGGGGCGCTGGGAGCGGAAAAAACCGTTGATGGCCGAAAGGACCAAGAGGAGGCCAACGGCGAAAGTTGGGGCCCAAGGGATCCAATTCCAGACGGGCCGGTCAATCATGGCTACCGAGGGATTTGCTGGGTCATACAAGACAATCACGGGAACATTTTTGCTTCCCGCGATTCCCGCTCCCAGCCAGTCCTGAAATTGGACGAAGCGATCGTTGGTGTGGAATTCGACGATGGGCATATAGCCAGTCGTCGAAAACGATTCCGAGGAGCGGCGGAAATTCTCCTGCTTGAAGCCGACGATTCTTCCGGGCGCTCTCGCGCCCTGGCGGATCAGGTGAAAATGCGCGTGGCCCATGAAATAGCCGAGGCCCAAGAGAAATAGTCCTGCAAGTACTTGCGGGATCCATGCGTAGCGGAGGATCTTTTCCCGGTTGCTGGTCAACCGCGCAACGATTTGTTCGGCAGACGCCAATGCATTCGCTCAGTGGAGAGGCGGCCGTTCGCAGTCACGCACTTATCCGCCTCTGAGCGCCAATGTAGCATAGCAACGCAACGCGGTGTTTCCGCGGCTTTGAGATGTGTTTCCAGAAGCGAGGTGTATTCATCTGGGCTTTCACATCCGCCCCCGCCAGATTTTTAGCCTGTCTCTGCTTCCCCTAACCCGCGCCGCGAGTCTTTCTTAAGAACGGCCACGCCTTTACGCGGCTAGTTTGACACCAGCCGCGTAGGAAAGCGCACCGGGCTACAAGAGCACTGTAAGACCTGCCGTCCGAGTCGTCCCGTTGTAGGAAGCCGAGATCGTAGCGGAAGTCGAAAAGAGAACTATGGAGGTGTTCACCGTGAAGGTCGCGCTGGTGGCTCCTGCCGGAACGAACACGCTGGAGGGCACCCTGGCCGCGCCGTTGCTGCTGGAGAGCATGACCTGCGCACCCCCGGCGGGAGCTGGAGCGCTTAGCCTTACCGTGCCCGTGGAAGATTGCAGGCCGCCAATAACCGTTGCCGGACTTAGCGTCAGCGAAGCCAGCGTGGGAGGTGGAGGAGGCGCAGGCGTCACGGTGAGCGAGGCCGTCCTGGCCACGCCACCGTAGGACCCGGTGATGGTGATTATAGTTGACGCAGCGACAGCGCTGGTGCTGACCGTGAACGTTGCGCTGGTGGCTCCGGCTGGAACGGTAACAGTGGAAGGCACGTTGGCCGCCGCTGTATTGCTGCTGGAAAGTGTGACCTGCGCGCCAGCAGCAGGAGCCGGCCCGCTCAACGTCGCCGTGCCCGTGGAAGATTGCAGGCCGCCAATAACGCTTGCCGGATTCAGCGTCAGCGAAGCCAGCGTGGGAGGTGGAGGAGGCGCAGGCGTCACGGTGAGCGAGGCCGTCCTGGCCACGCCACCGTAGGACCCGGTGATGGTGATTATAGTTGACGCAGCGTGGCCGCCGCTGTATTGCTGCTGGAAAGTGTGACCTGCGCGCCAGCAGCGGGAGCCGGCCCGCTTAGCGTCGCCGTACCCGTGGAAGAATTCCCGCCGGCAACACTGGTGGGGTTCAGCGCCAGCGAGGAAAGGGAGAGGGCCGGAGCAGCGGGAGATTGCTCGAAGACCAAGACTGCGGGATTGGGATCGTTCAGAGAAACCGCCACAAACTTCGAGGCGGAGATCATATAGATGACGGCGTTGCCGCCTGTCCCGGAACTGACCGTCATGGTTCCTCTGCCATTTGTTGGCGATGAGGTTACGGCATAAGTGGCGTTAAACGTTGCGCCGGAGACCGGTCCGCTTGGGACCCCGATATCCTCGGCACCGCTGATGTTGCCCGTCGGCGTGACACCGTCCGCCGAGAACTCGCCGGAGAAGACCACCACTCCCCTTGTCGTCGGGTGGGTCGCAAAGCCAGCATACGGGCCCTTCAGCGTATTGTTGGTGAACGAATCGGCGGCCTGGGGTTCGCCGAACCCGAACAAAACATTGGGATCCGAGACAAACAGGAAAATCTGATTCAAGTTTACCAGGTAGGCGACCAGGCTAAATCCCCCAAGGGTAATCGATGTACGCCCGTTGCTGGCCACACTATACGTCCCCGGCGCATCGGTGAAGGAATTGGGCGCCCTGCAGTAGCTCTCGTCGTAGGTCAGAGAAAAAGCGCCGTTGCCGTTGGCGGTGAGCAAACCCGCGCCCGCTTTGGGTGTTCCGCCACCGCATGCGGAGAGTCCAGTGAGGTAAATCACCATGTTGCCGATCAGCGAGGCGTTAGTGAAACCTCCCGCGGGGATTTGCTGCTGCACCACGACGCCATTTAGCAATGGGGTCGCAGGCGTAACCGGGTCACTCACCATCACGAACAACTTTCCTGAATTCGCGATGTAAAAGACGAAATTCAGGGTGTCGGGCGTTGCGCCAAACGTGAATGCCAGCTGCATGGTGCCCCGCCCCGTGGCGGTGTTGGACACCGTGTAACTCGCCCCCGTAAAGTTCATCGAATATTCAACGCCATAGGCGTTAAGGTCCCCAGCTGCGTTGGTGAGAATGCCTGTCCCGTTCGAAGTAAAGCGGCCCGCGATCGCAGCGCGATTATTGGCGTTATCGAAGCCGGCGGCGCCAAACGCGTAATCACCCGTTATTCTGGCGGTGCTGTAAGCAGCCGTGTCCGCCTTTTCCATAGTTCCCGAGCCGATCGTTCCGGTGCCTCCCGCGGCATCGATCTCGATGAACTGGGCGTTGCCATTGGCCATCATCGCGAAGGCAAACTTCGCGCCGCCGGGGATAATTAAGTCCATCACCCCCCGGTTGTCGGCGCCGATCGCATACGTCCCCGTAAACGCTATCGCGGTTAGCTGCGCACCGGGTCCTACGCCGTTGGTGTCCAGTTCGCCGTTGGTGACATTGCCGGCTCCGTCCGCCGTGAATCTTCCTACAGCGGCAAAAACAACCGAGCCGCCGGCGTTCCCAGTGAGCCCGTCGAAGGTAAATGCGTAGTTGCCATTGAGCGCAGCGTTGTTCACGCCGCTACTAGTCTGGCCTTGAACTTTCGAAGCAAAAAGCAACGCGAAACACAGGATCAGCAGAGCATACAGCTTACGCATCTTTCCTCCACTTGCTGGATGGACGATCAATCTGTCGTCTTTGTCACGAACGTACGGCCTGCGACTGAAGCGCACGGGAGGGAAGGGCGCCACGCCTTAAACCTGAATCATGCTAATGGTAGGAACGAGGAACACTTAAGATTCACCCTCGGAGAGCTACGCCTTTATGGAAAGGGTCGAACTCTAGCGTGAGACTCCCAAGTTTTTGTTCACAGGCCCGGAATTAGCTCATCCACTCTTTCCTACTCTCGGCCAGCTTCGAGGCAGCTCGCCGCCACACTATCTATGCTTTGGCAGCAAAAGAATGGCAATCGGGTGGATGCTGCAAAACCAAGCTCGGAAAATACTTAAAACAAAAGGCAATTTACTGAGCAGGCCAGTTAAGGGGATCTGCTCTGGCCTCCGGAACCGCAGGTGGCCGTGGCGAATCAAGAATTCATCCGCTCCGAAGGCGAATGGAGTATGGCCGTGTTGTTTCCGAGGCTTCTTCGAGGTGCGTTCCGAGAAGCGAGGTGCGGCGGAATTCGTCTCCGTTCTTCCTATGTGAGCCAGGCTGCCTGCAGGCGAAGATCGTCAGGTTCGACAGAGAAGGAAAAATAATCTGCTAGGCGGCGGTGGCCGCGTCCCAGAAAAATTCGTCGGGAAATTCGAACGGTGCGAAGCGCGTCTGGGGCTCCAGCTGTTCGCCGATAAGGCCATGGCCGGGAGAAAGAACAGAAAAAGAGGCGGCGGCGCCGAGAGTGGTGGAGAGAAATTAAAGAGCATTGAAGCTATTCCATCTGCTCACGGACTTCTTCCGCGGCTACGGCGTTCACGAACGCGAGTGGGGCGTTTCGGGCCGCCGGCCGAATAGTATGTCAAGAAGGATGAAGGCCGCGCCAATGGCTATGGCAGAGTCGGCGACATTGAAGGCCGGGTAGCGGTAGGTGCCAAACCACACTTCGAAGAAATCCGTCACCGCTCCGTGAACGATCCGATCGGTGACGTTGCCGGTCGCGCCACCCAGCAAAAGAGCGAGACCTGCGACGGCAAACCCGCCGCCACTCTGGCTGGTGACCAGCAGCCAGGCAAGTATGGCGATGACCGCGATCGACCCCAGAATCAAAACGATGCGTGTGCCCCTCGAGGCAGAATCCGACAAGATGCCAAAAGCGAGGCCGGGATTGCGGCTATAGACGAGATAGACGAAGTTATGGATTAATTCGTGGTGCCAGCCTTCGACCGTTTGCGATTCAAACCAGGCTTTGGTGGCGCGGTCGACGAGAACGACGGCGAGCGTGAGCCAGAGCCAGCGCAGCCTTGTTGGGACCGTCAAATGTCGCTCTCCTAGTCTTATAACGCGAGATCTACTTCGATCGCAAAGGCCCACAGCCTAAGGGCTGTGCCAGTAGTGGCTAGGCGCCGCCGGATGCTTGGCCCACCGAGCCCTCGATTTCGGCGAGGGCTTCAGAGC
>QHZC01000086.1:6422-15179 GCA_003224515.1 Acidobacteriota bacterium | reverse complement strand
AATACTGAAAGGTGCCATTCGAACGTGACAGCGATGCCGTCTCCAAACGATCCAAACCCAGGATGATCGGGTAGACCAAGGACAGAATCATTTGGGAAAGCTGGTAGTCTTGGTTGCGCCGCGGATAGCGCAAATGCCGAGTTAGGAAACGGCGCAATTGCAGCATTCGAATGAATTCACCGAAAAACAGGACTCCGCCATAGTGAGTCAAACCCGCATGGCCAAAGGCGATTTCTATATTTCTAGGTGAATACCGCATGCTGACTAAATTCTAACAGGCTGTTAGGATTTAGTCAGACACCCGAACGTTAAGCAAAACTGCGTAAAATAAGGCGAAAAATCACATCCACCCTACGTTTTCACGACGGATTCAGGTAGAAAAGCAAATAAAACGTGAACAAAAGCTGAAGAACGGCCCCCTTAGATTTTGCTGCAATTCACTAGCTTCTCTCGGTTTAGCTCAGCTCCCCCAATCTTGAATTACTCCGCTGGCTGTTGCCCGAAGGGTTGGTCGTTCGAATCTAGCCCGGGAGCCAAATTAATTCCTTGAGTATAGACGAAGTTAGCGAGGCTGGTGAAATACCCGGGTCACGGAGCGAGCCGAACGGGCCGGTCGTAGCCGGTCATTTCCAGATAGCCGGCACCGCCAAGCGATCGTGCATTTCGGTGACCAGTGAGAACGATGGCGCCTTCCCAATAGTTCGGGGCAAGTTTTGTCTTGCCGGTCAGCTCCTGGGATTCGAGCGGTGTTTTCGCCTCTAGTTCAATGCCTAATTTCGGAATCACGATCTTCCAGTGGATGGGATACTCGGCGCCGGTAGTGGGGCTCGTCCATTTTTCGCCAGTGGGCTGCAACTTAAAATCACTTGAGCGCAAGTGTGTCGTCTTGCCATCTCGATCAACGTAAGTCCCAGCCGCGTGCGGATCAATCGAACCATCCTTGCGGCGAATGTGAAAGAGCATCAACTCCGTGTAATCCTCGAGTTGGAGGCTCAGCCAATCCCAGCCAGTCTGCTCGGGCTCAAGCTGATCAGTGAAGAACTCGTGGTCCATCCAACTCGTTCCGCGCACTTCAATTTTCTTGTCACCCAGATCGATGACACCCGAGGTAGCCAGCCGGGTTAGAGAAACATAGTGTGAGGCGCGGCCCGCCCCCTCGGCCTTTTGGCTGGCGCCATTTTCACCGTGGATGACAGGAGGTTTTTCCGAATGCAGCGTCAAGTGCAGTTGAAAGCGCTCATCGACAGCTTTCAGCTCCTGGTCGCTGCCGTGCCATTGAATCTGCCAATTGCCATTCCAGATGCGACCGAGGGATTCGCTCACCGCGGCGATGCCCGGGCCGGATCGATTGGTGCGTTCGGCGTGATAAAACTTCCCGCCATCCAGATCACTCAACGCGAGATGCGCGAGGTAAAGATCCTGCACCTGCCAGGTAGCAACCTTAGCGGGATCGCGGCTGACGGCTTGCCGGAAGAAAGTCAGTTCGAACCCAAACCGCCGGTCGTGGGCCCATTTCAGATTTCCGGTGTAGTACCACCATTCGGTCTGAAAATCCGGATGATTGAAATGATCTCGAGGGAATTGGTAATGGTATCCCGGCAAGGCGGTGCGGTACTGCGGCGCAAGAGGCTGCAGAAGAAGCACCGCGGCGGTGATGCAGGTGAGCCTACTCTTCATGCACGACCTCAAGCGGATTCAAGTGCACCGCTACCTTCGCAGGGTAGAGACCCGCAAGCACGGTAGCGCCATACACCACCGTCAGCGCGCCAAGAAGAACTTCCACCGGCCAATGAAACCGGATGGTCCAGCCGAACGACTGCTTGTTGATCACATAGATGAGGATGAGCGACAGCGCAAACCCGAGGGCCAGACCGGCAAAATTGGCCAGAAGTCCAAGCAAACCTGCCTCGACGCGTATCAGTTTTCGAACTTGCCCGGTGGCCGCGCCAAGAAAGTGAAGCAGGCCAAGTTCGCGGCGGCGGTCAATCACCAGAGCAAGAAGCGCTCCGGCAATGCCCATAACCGCGACGAGGACTGCGACCGCTTCCAAGGCGTAGGTGATGGCGAATGTGCGGTCAAAGATGCGGATAGCTTCGGAGCGCAAGTCCCGGTTCGAAAACAGTAGGACGCGGCGGTCGGCCGTGGCTTTTTCGATTTCGGCTCGAACTACGTCCAGTTGCGCACCAGGAGAAACATAAATGGCGAGATTCGAGGGCGCGGTACTGCCGCGCTCGCTGGAATAATCGTAGTAAACGTCGGTGATGAGGAATGACGCTTGCGTTTCTCCAAGCGACAGCGTGATGGAATCCCCGGTTTTTAGATGATGCTTGTAGGTGAAAGGCTCGCTCACGATGACGGCATTCGAATCGCGCAGTTCGGCGAGCACTTGCGCCTTAGGGCGCCCGGAGAAAAAATCGGAATGGTGATAGGAGCGCAGGACATTCAGGTCGGCAGAAGCGAGCGTAGCGGGCATGTCTTGATAGCTGATTTCATAGGCGCGCAAGCGCTCGACGGCCGCGACGCCAGGAAGTCTCGCGAGCTCTTCCGCTAGACCGGAAGAGAGGGTCGGGTGGCGATCTGCGGCTGCAGAACCAGCGGGACGGAGATAGAGATCGGCGGGCAACTGATCGCTCATCCAGAGCACGACCGTTTGGCGGAAACTCCCGACCATGATGCCGACGGCGGTCATCATCGCGATGGCGGTTGAGAGCGCTCCGACGAGAACGGAAGTTCGGCGCAAGGAGGCCGCAAGGCTTCGCGAGGCGAGCATCGCTTCCACGCCGAAAAGCTTGCCAAGAAGTTTCGAAGAAACTGACGTCAGAGCGTCAACGAAAGCAGGCATCGCCAGCGCCGCGGCGGCCACCAGCAGGATCGCGGCGAGATAGCCAAGAAACGGCTTACCGGCGACTGCCGGAGCACGGGAGGCAACCGCTGCCGCCAAACCGAGCGCAAGAGCCAGCCACAAATCGCGGGCTTTGTGCACGCGCACGTCATATTCCCGGCGGCCTCGCGCCATCGCCTCGACTGGCGAGACCTGGGAACCCTCGCGTGCGGGTGAATAGGAAGATGCAACTGCAACTCCAACGCCGATCACCAGCGCTAGAAGAACGGATTCGGCATTCAGCTCGATGGTTCCTGGCCGGCTGCTGACGTAAAGCGATTCCACGGTAGCGGCCATCAACCGAACCGCACCCGTCGCCATCAAGCGGCCGAGGGGAAGCCCAATGAGAGCGCCGGCGAGCCCGAAGCAAACGGCTTCGCCGACGAATGCAGACAAAATGACACCACGGCTGGCGCCGAGAGCGCGTACGATCCCAATCTCTGGGCGGCGTCGAACGACCGAGACGGAAATGGTGTTGTAAATAAGGAAAGCGCCAACAACCAGTGAAATGTAGCTCAAGAGACGCAAGTTCCAGCCGAAGGCCGCGAGCATGCGGCGATTTTCGTTCGTGCCGGTGCCTTGCGGACGAACTTCCACACCGGCAGGAAGCACGGTCCGTAGACGCTGCTGCCAGTCTTCCAGGCCGGGAGTCCCCGGCACTTTCAAGAGGATGCGATCGACGCGGCCATAGCGACACAGTGCATTTTGGGCGGCGGCGAGATCCATCACGATGGCGGACTCGTTGCCGTGCGAATCGGGGTAGACCCCGCGCACCGTGTATTTGCGGACTTGATCGTTGATGAGCAGTTCGACGCGGCGGCCCGTCTTGTAGCCAACGCTCGAACCCACCCAAATGCTGTCCGCGTCCCCAAGATGCTCGAACACGTGTTCGGAATCGTCTTGCGTCTGGGACTCAGCGGTTTTTTGGGTTTCGCTTTGTGCGTAGGCGCTGCCTTCCGCAACAAGATCCAGTCCGATGAGAGGAAGCGCCTTCTTGGTATCAACGATCACACCGTAGTCCTCGATGCGCGGCGAGACTCGAATCGAATAGGGCAGGGTCGCTAGCGTACCAACCACATTTTCCGGCACGCCTCCCGAGGTGACGACTTCCAGATCGCTTTCGCCGGCCAGCGTTTCCATGGAACTGCGGAACGAGCCGGTGGCGGCGCTGCCCGCAAGATCGATGGCCAGGACAACAGCGACCCCCAAGGCGATAGCCAAGATCGTCAGCAAGGTCCGCACCGGCTCACGGAAGAGCGGGCGCACCATCAATCGGTAAAAGAGCACAAAGAGAGGCATGTCAGCACCGGGTGATCTCTTCGATTTTTCCATCGCGCAACCGCACGAGTGTGTTCGCAAGCGATGCGGCCTCGAGACTGTGGGTCGCCACAACGATCGCGGTGTTTTGCTCCCGCGTGAGGCGCCGGAGCAATTCAAGAATCACGTTGCCCGTCGTGGTGTCGAGATTGCCGGTCGGTTCGTCGGCCAGCAGGATACTTGGTGAATGGATGAGCGCGCGCGCAATGGCGACACGCTGCATTTGGCCGCCGGAAAGTTGGTGAGGATAGCGATCGCCAAGGCCCTCAAGATTCACCCAGGCAAGCCGCTCCTGGGCCACCTCGCGCGGGTAGCGTTTCCCAGCGAGGAGCAGCGGCAATTCGACGTTTTCGAAAACCGTCAGCGTGTGCAGCAATTGAAAGGACTGAAAAATGAAGCCAACCCTCTCGCGCCGCAGCCGGGTCAGGCCACCATCTTTCAGCGATGAGGTCGAAACTCCATCCACAAGCACCTTGCCGGACGTTGGAAAATCCATAGCGCCGGCGAGATTGAGCAGCGTGGATTTCCCGCAGCCGCTGCGCCCCACCAACGCCACAAACTCACCGCGCTCCACGTTCAGGGAAAGACCATTGAGCGCGTGCACTGGCTGGCCATCCGTCAAATAGTCTTTCGAGACGTCTTGCAACGAAAGTATGGACATTGGGATTGGTGGGCCAGCAGCTTCTATCGCAAGTTCGAGCTGCCGGTCACATCCATGGCTCTTGCGCGCGGCGCCCGTCAAACGAATCGAGCCTGGCGTGCTTCGCTCAGGATTTGAGCGGGGCCAGCGCCTTTTCGATGGTGGACATTACCTGCGGCGAATCCGGAGTCACCTCGGGCTCGAAGCGCATGATAACGTGCCCGTCAGGGCCAATCAGGAACTTGGTGAAATTCCATTGAATCTCTCCGCCCGTTTGCGGATTCATAGCTTTGTCCGTCAAGAACTGATAGAGCGGGGTGATGTCTTCGCCTTTCACGGACACCTTGGCCATCATGGGAAAGGTCACGTGATATTTCGAAGAGCAAAAGGTTTTGATCTCCTGATTTGTGCCGGGCTCCTGCGCACCGAAGTTGTTTGCGGGAATGCCCACAATGACCAAACCGCGGTCCTTGTACTTCTCATAGGTCGACTCCAGCGCGGTATACTGCGGCGTAAATCCGCAACGGCTGGCGACGTTGACGAGGAGTACGACCTTGCCCTTGTAGGCCGCGAGCGGCGCAGGCTGGCCATCGATTGAGTTCAATGTGTAATCGTACACCGTCTTGTCCGCAGCCAGTACTGCCGCCGCGGCGCAGAAAAGCAAACAAATCACAACTTTCATCATGTTCCTCTCCCTCTCTCTCTTTTTACTCTGTTCCATGCCCAGCGGCAATCCCAAACGGATCGGTGGCCGGCGCATCTGAACGTACCGTGCGTGTCCCTTGCTTCTTCCATGGTAACGGGCACTGCGGGGAAATGCGTGCCGGACCGAATAGCGTTTGAGCCTGGGTTGGGCCTGTTATAAACTTCGCAGTCCAATTCTTCGCGACTCATTTGCAAGGTTCGTTGCTGGCGAAATAGAGCAACTCGGTTTTAGCATGGGCAGCCACGTTCATTCCGTGGGCGTGGTTGAAATTACCGGCAGTGTAATATGTCCGGCCTGCATCTCCGCCGCCGGACGCCAAGGAGGAATGGATGCTCTTCGCATCTTCGGTCGCTGTTACCCACCGGACCCTTGAAACCGTGGATCTCGTCATCATCGGGATCTATTTCGCCATCGTGTTTGGCATCGGTTTCTACTTTTCCAAGAAAGAGCGGACCTCCGAGGACTATTTCCTGGCCAGCCGCAATATCGGGTGGTTCGCCATCGGAGCCTCGCTGTTCGTTTCCAACATCTCCACCGAGCACTTCATCGGCTTGGCTGGTTCCGGTGCCACGTCGGGTCTGGCCGTTGGTCATTTCGAATGGCTGGCGTGTTTGATGCTGCTCTTGCTCGGCTGGGTTTTCGTGCCGTTCTACCTGCGTTCGAACGTTTTCACCATGCCGGAATTCCTAGAACGGCGCTTCAATCGCAACTGCGCGACCTATCTCGCGAGCATCTCCGTCATCGCGTACATCTTTACGAAGATCTCGGTGCATTTGTACGCGGCCGCAATCGTGTTGGAGCGTGTGGTGGGCTGGAGCCCATTGACCGCCGCGGTCATTCTTGTTGTGGCAACGGGAATCTATACGATCGCCGGCGGCCTCGCCGCAGTGATCTACACGGATCTTGTGCAGACTTTAATCCTGCTCGCCGGCGCAATTGCGCTGACCATCATTGGCCTGGACAAAGTGGGCGGCTTTGCAGGTTTGCGCGCGGCCGTCCCCTCGGACTATTTCCACATGATCAAGCCGCCAACCGACGGCGAGTTCCCCTGGACAGGTATTTTCTTTGGCGCCCCGATCCTCGGTATCTGGTACTGGTGTACGGACCAGGTGATCGTGCAGCGCGTTCTCTCTGCAAAAGACGAGGGCCACGCCAAGGCCGGCACGATCTTCGCCGGCTTCCTCAAGGTGCTGCCCGTCTTCGTACTCGTTCTGCCGGGTCTGATCGCTTTCGCGCTCTACCCCCAACTGTTCCACGTTGTGGACGGAAAAGTCACAAACGGAGACATCGCCTATCCGACCATGATCGTCAACTTGCTTCCTCCCGGACTTGTCGGGTTGATGATTGCCGCGCTCCTTGCAGCTCTGATGGGCGCAATGAGCTCAGTTTTCAACTCCGCGTCTACGATGGTAACGCTCGATTTCTACAAGAAGTTCCGGCCGGCCGCCACTGAATCGCAGCTCGTCTTTTTTGGAAGGATGGCGACGGGCGCCATGGTCATTCTGGGCCTTCTGTGGGTGCCGTTCATTCACCTGCTCAGCGCACAGCTTTATATCTATCTACAGAGCGTGCAGGCGTACATCAGTCCGCCGATTGCGGTGTGCTTTATTTTTGGGATTCTCTGGCCGCGCCTCAACGGGCAGGGGGCCATCAGTTCGCTCCTGGTGGGTTTTGTTCTCGGCGCCGTGCGCTTCATTTTCGAAGTATTGGATAAGACCCGACACTACGATTCCGGCGCCATCCGCTGGCTCGTGAACATGAACTTTTTGCACTACGCCATTTTGATGTTCGTCGTCTGCGCGGCCGTGCTGATCGGCGTCAGCATGTTGTATCCGGCGCCCGAGCTAAAAAAGATCGCGGGACTGACGTTTCAGACGGTGGGCGAAAAGCTTGAGACCATTGACGTGAGTACCCCGCATCTCCAGCGAGAAACGCGAACGGAACGCTTGTTGAACCTGGTGTTCACCGGTGCCCTGATCGCCACAGTAGTCGGCTTGTGGAGCTATTTCCGTTAGAACCGCTCCCGGGAGCGAATGATGAGCACGACAGCCGTTCGAACACTGAAACCCAACGTCACTGAGGAGGAAGCCATCCGGGTTTTCTCCGCGCCGGGCTTTTCGGCGCTGTACTGGCGCATGCGCCTCGGCCCCTTGCAAAAGATTGCGGAGGCTTACGTGCCTTTCTGGTTCTATGGCGTGCGTTACGAGCTCGGGAGAACGCCCCACACGCGGTTGTTCGCGCTCGATGCGGTAGCTGGTTTGCTCGACCTATTTGAGTTTCCACGAATTCCCGAACAGCGCCAACTCGTTTCCGTGGATAGCCGCAACAGGATGGTGCCGTCCCTCGCAGGGGAACGCGCCGAGGAAATTCTGCGCGAGAAGGTGCTGCGAATAGTTTTTCAACAAGGATTCTTCAAGCTTCGCGAGGATCGGCGGGAGATTGCGCGTGAACCGGGCGAAATGTATCTTCCCTACTGGCTTGGTTTTTACGGTACCAACGGGTTAGTACATTGCCGCGTAATGGACGCGGTGAGGCGCCGAATCGAAGGCGCAAAGGCGTCGGCATTTTTCGAAAAGTGGCTCACAGCTTGACGCGGCGTGGTGGCGCCGGATCGTTTGTGCGCAAGTAGGAAACACCCCTGATCGTTCTTCACATTTCTTCGCGTCCCGGGAGGATGGACATGACAGGGTTTGGGCGACGTATCGGAATTGGATTGCTGGCCTCCGCCCTCGGGTGTGGAATTGCGGTTGCGCAGGGCTGGCAACACGTTGGTAAGGTCCAGCGCGTCGAAAAGCTGAAAGATGGCGTTGAGTTGACGGCCGGCGCAGCGAAAGTGCGCGTCACGGTATTCCGCGATGGCGTGTTCCGCGTGCACCTCGCGCCGGACGGTACTTTTCCCAAGGATTCTTCCTGGGCGGTGATCGAATCACCCGAACCACCAGCCTTCAGGATCGAAGAAAATCAGAAGGAAATACGAATCACCGTGGGAAACGTAGTCGCCACCGTTCAGCAGTCACCGCTGCTGATCAATTTCTCTGATGTTGCTGGGAATGTCCTTCTCGCCGACGAGCCGAGCCTGCCGATGGCCTGGAAAGGGCAGCGGATTCACGTCTGGAAGAAAATGCCGCTCGAGGAAAACTACTACGGGCTGGGCGACAAAGCCGGACCTATGAATCGCCGGAATCGCGCCTTTACAAACTGGAACACGGATGC
>QHZC01000086.1:0-6280 GCA_003224515.1 Acidobacteriota bacterium | reverse complement strand
ATCGAGCAGTACACCGGGCTCACGGGGCGCTCGCCTCTGCCGCCGCTCTGGACCCTCGGTTACCAGCAGTGCCGCTACAGCTACTATCCCGAAGCCCGCGTTCGGGAGATCGCCCGGCTCTTGCGCGAAAAGAAAACTCCTGCCGACACTATCTACCTCGATATTGACTATCAGGAAGGGTATGCCCCGTTCACCATCAACCGGAAATATTTCCCGAATTTTGAAAGAATGGTCGCCGACCTGAGAGAGCTAGGTTTTCACGTCATTGCCATCACGGATCTCCACATCAAGAGGTTCCCGGACCACGGCTATGCCCCATTCGACTCGGGAATAAAAAATGACGTTTTCGTCAAAAATCCCGATGGTTCTCTATACGTTGGGCCCGTCTGGCCGGGGGAAAGCGTTTTCCCCGATTTCACTCTCACGCGTGTGCGGGATTGGTGGGGAGCTCTTTACAAAGACTTCGTAGGAATGGGCTTGGCGGGCTTTTGGAACGACATGAATGAACCGGCGGTCTTCCGGTATCCACAGAAAACCATGCCACTCGACGTCGTTCATCGCCTGGATGACGGCACGACTCTCGATCACCGCGCGATCCACAACATTTTCGGAATGGAAAATGCCCGCGCGACCTACGATGGCTTGCGCAAACTGCAGCCGGACGAGCGGCCGTTCGTGCTCACGCGCGCCGCATATTCCGGCGCGCAGCGTTACGCCGCTACCTGGACGGGGGACAACCTGGCGACTTGGAATCACATTTCCATGAGCACGCCGACGCTGCTGAGCCTGGGTCTGTCCGGATATCCGCTCGTAGGTGACGACATCGGTGGCTTCGGCAGCTCGCCGCCGTCCGATTTATTGACGCGCTGGTATGAGCTCGGCGCTTTCAATCCCATTTACCGCAATCACGCAGCAAAAGGCACCCTGGACCACGAGCCCTGGGTGAACGGTCCGGAGCAGGAAGCGATCCGCCGGAGATACATCGAGTTGCGCTATAAGCTGTTGCCCTACATCTATACAATCACGGAAGAAACGACGCGGACCGGCATGCCGCTTATGCGTCCTGTTTTCCTCGAGTATCCCGAAGCCCAGGAATTTTATGGCGACGATCACGACTTTCTTCTTGGGCCCGACCTCTTTGTCTCCCCGGTCGTAACCGAATCGCTCGACCCGCAGGGTGTCGCACTTCCCCCGGGCGAGTGGTACGACTTCTGGACTTCCGCAAAATATACCGGAAAAGACCAGATCAACCTGCATCCCCGTCCGCATGAAGTGCCGCTCTATGTTCGAGCCGGCGCCATTTTGCCCATGCAACCCGTTGTGCAGTACACCGGTGAGAAGCCCAGTGGGCCCCTGGAATTGCACGTGTACTTGCCCAACAACACATCTAGCAGCGATTGCCGGGGCGCGCTCTATCAGGATGACGGCCACACGTTTGCCTATCAGAGGGGTGAGGTTCTGCGCCTTAACTATTCCTGCCTGGTTACGGAAGTCTCCGTCACGGTGTCGAGTAGCATCGAGAAGAATGCGTTTCAGCCTTGGTGGAAGAGCGCGGAAGTTACACTGTACGGCGCCGCAGCTGCGCCTAAAGAAGTTCGCATCGGAGATGAGGTCATCCACGAATGGCGCTACGAAAGCCTCGTGCATGCCGTCATACTGACGGTGTCCGATGCCGCGAAGAATTGGAACGTTCACCTCTCGTTCTGACGGCCATCGACTTAGTTCAGAGAAAAAATCGAGAGAGATTGCGCAGGCATGGTTATTCGGATTTCGCTTCCCGACAATTCGGCCTTAGCTTCGCCGAAGAGAAGTCCGATTGCTGCCGCTGTTTGCGCCGGCGTGTCGGCCAACGGAATGCGAACATCTCGCGGCTGATCGGCATTGTTGAAGGCGACGACAACAAGCTTTTCTTCTGATTCGCGGGCAAAGACATAAGAGCATTCGTCCGAGGCCAGATGCCATAACTGGCCGGTGCGCAGGGCGGCGTGTTCGCGGCGAAGCCTGAGCAGAGACTGAACGTAAGAGAAAACCTCCTGCTGGCCGCGCGTGCGGCCCGATTGCGTGAACGCGTCGTTCGCATCACCAATCCATCCGCCCGGGAAATCGCGCCGGTTGTCCGGATCGCCACCTCCCGGCATCGCGATCTCGTCGCCGTAGTAAATCTGAGGGATGCCCCGCAGCGTGAGCGTAAGTCCGAAAGCCAACTTCAGCTTCCCTGGAGAACTGCCTTCGGCGCTCGCGAAACGCGGCACGTCGTGATTCGCGAAGAACGGAACGAGCACCTCGGGGCGCGGATACAAAGAATCGTGTCTCAGAACGTCCGCAATGCGGCCCGTTGGTGCGCCCCGCAGTAATACGTCCCTGAGCGTGAAGAACATCGGGAAATCGAAGACCGTGGAAAGCCCACTATCGATGCCGTCGTAACGCCGCACTCCTCCTGCAAAAAACGAAGTCACGCTCGCATCGGGATGAAACACTTCACCAATCGTAGTCAGATAGGGATAAAGCCTGCGCAATCCCGCATGCCAGTGTGCCCAGAACTTCCGTCCGACATAGGGAAACGTATCGACGCGGTAGCCGTCCAGCCCGGATATTTCCGCCCACCAGATGCTGTTTTGCAGAAGATATAGCTCGACCACGGGGTTCTCCGTGTTCATGTCCGGCAGAATTCCGAGGAACCAGCTGTCCGTGAGATTTCGTTTCATGCGCAACGAGGCGTGCGGATCGATCAGTGATTCGAACGGATCGTTTCCGATGGCCTGACCGCCTGCCCTGCCGTAGAAACTTTCTTTGAGCGGTGAGAACGAATCGATATGATGTTGCAGCGTGCCGTGAAACCAGTCAGAATCTTCATCCCTTGCTTGTGCGCGGCTGCGACGAGGTCCAGATAATCCTTTAGCGCTCCAAGATGTGGATCGACGGCATAGAGGTCCACGGCCCCGTACCCGTGATAGTCCTGTGTAGCGCCGTTCTTCACGATGGGTGTGAGCCAGAGCGTGGTCACCCCGAGATCCTTCAAATAGGGCAGGTGGTTCTGAATCCCGCGCAGATCGCCGCCATGGTATGCGCGAGGTTTCGAACGATCATGCGCCCCCGGCGCTTCGGCGGGCTCATCATTCGTGGGATCGCCGTTTGCTAAGCGGTCCGGCATGATGAGATACATCACGTCATCCTGCGAAAGCCCTTGAAATTTTCCCAGTGTCGGGGCGCGGGCAGCAAGCGGCAGTTCAAACGACGTCGTTCCCTTTGGCGCAGTAATTCGGCAGACGGCGGTTCCAGATTTCGTGTCCGCCCCAATTGTCAGCCAGATCAAGAGATAATTACCACCCGCCGCAGCTTGCGTGCGCGAGACGCGGAGCGTAGGCAGATTGCACCCCACGTGGGTGGCTTCCAGATCGTGCCCGGAAAGCAGCAGTAGCACTTCTGGCGTAAGTCCCACCCACCAGTTTGGAGGTTCGACTTTTGTGATGACCGGCCCGGTGGGCTTGGTAAGCTCTTGCGGTGCGGCCTTTGCGAGGCTCCCCAGGAAAGCCACGGCAAACGCCGCCCAGAGACAAACTCTTCGCCGCAACAGATAGACTTCGCGCATTTGCAAGACGCCTTCCTGATGTTTTACACAGAAATCCTAGAAAAAAAGGAGGCGGGACACCAGTCCCGCCTCCCGGTTGAAGGGCCCGATTAGAACGTGACGCGTAGTCCGAGCTCGACTTGAGGCCAGCTGTTTCTCTCGGATACATCGGAATGGCCTGCGGAAAGAAGACGATCTGACCAACATACGGCGCTCCAGGTTCTTGAGGTTTCGATAGAAGAGCAGATTCGCCCCTGACCTGTCAGACCAGAAGCTGACTCCATAAAGCTCGTTCACAGATACAGATAAGGAGAGATTTCCCTCAGCCTAGGATCTGTACGAAGCTTTAAATGATTGCGGCTGCCAGGCCCCCCACCCCTGGAGGTCAATGCGGCTCGGTCAACAACAAGAAAATTTTATTGCAATTCATAAGGCTGTCAATATCAATCACCAGCGAATCTCGTTGATGAGATGGCGCCGGCAGCCCTCGCGTCACCGGTGATTCAATTTTGCCCCCCGAAGGGGATGTGAGGAGCCCTCGGCGTTGGTATCCCTAAAGATCAGCTGGCCGAAAGATTCCGGAACGTGGAAATTGGGTGCTGCTGTTCGCGTGGGCTGCCAGGCGGAATAAAACCGCGGTTCGGCAGCTCCTTCGACGCGGTAAAGATTCACTCTCCAGGTGGCCGCAGGATCGAAGCGCTCGACGAGGCATTTCATGGGCAAGGCAATCTCCGCGACCCAGATTCTAGCGGCTTCGTTCAAAGTAACGCGGCGCTGCAATCCACTCTTCAAGTCGTGTTTCTCACCCGGTGCGATGTCGAGATCAATCCAAAAGCCATTCGGGCTGACTTCGAATTCTTTGTAACCGCGGAGATGCGACGGGTCGGGCTGAAGGAAAACTTCCCCGACGTCGCGGTCCCAGAGCTGGTCCCGGCGGCCATCGGGCTCGGCATCGGAGAACACAGTGATGACGCGGTATTTGGCTCGGAATCGCAGATAGAGCGATTCCCGAGTCCAGAGTAACCGCACTTCCGTTTCTCGTTCGGGATCCGCGTTCTTGCCTTGCCAGTCAGAGTTGAATCGCAGGGGCGCAGCCAACTCCCAGGAAGACGGGGTTGGGAATCCATCGGCATCGGGCAGTTCCGGCATTCGAACAGCCACAGCAGTTCGTTCAGTGAACATAAAGTCGTCTCGAAACATCCCAATGAATGGCTTCGAGCGTTCCCCAGGAATCCAACCGCAGGGTAGCTCACAGAATAACCAATGCATGGAGATGCACAAGAAAAAAGCCGAATAACAAAGCGAATAGTTTTTACCTTGCAATAGCTTCAGCGCCATTCTCATCAACCCTGTCCCCTTGGTCCGCGAACCCTTTGCGCACCATGGACTTCGCTCATCCCGGATAGTTCATCATGCCGTGCTAGCATCAGATTTGGCTTCTTCTAATGATTTTTTCAAGTCAAAAAGACAATTGATGCCCAGGAGCGCGGGAAATGATTGAGTCTGTCAACAACCAAGATTTCACATCGCGACCGGAACGGCGCAAACCGGAACAATTTGAGCATGTGAAGTTCCACATCGAAGCCGGCGTCGCAAGGATGACCCTCAGCCGTCCGGAACATAATCTTCTCAATGAAGCGATGCTCAGAGAAATCGCCGGGGGAATCACTCATGCCGGCGAGCGCAACGACGTAAAACTGATAGTTGTCGATTCGGCCTGCAAAGTCTTCTGCGGCGGAATCGACATCGGGGAATACACTTCGCAGCGCGTGTTTCAGATGCTGGACGCGTTTCACGCGGCGTTCGCGGGAATGTTGGAAGTTGGCAAGCCCGTCATTTGCGTAGTGAACGGACCGGCGATCGGCGGCGGCGCGGAACTGGCGGCCTTCGGCGATCTAGTGATTGCCACCCCGAAGGCCCGATTTGCCCAGCCGGAAATCAGCATCGGCATCTTCCCGCCGCTGGCATCCACAATTCTGCCTTTCCTTGTCGGACCCAAGATCGCGCTTGAGCTTGTTCTGACGGGCGAACCGGTAACGGCGGAGCGCGCCCTGGAACTCGGCATGGTGAATCGCCTCGTGCCCGAGCCTCAACTCAAACAAGCGGTGAACGATCTCGTTGGCCGGATTAGCGGCCATTCGGGTCCGGTACTGACGATGGCGAAGAAAGCCATTCTCGGCGGCATGGGCTTGTCGCTGCGCGAAGGCCTCAAGCATTCGATGAACATTTTCTTGAATGAACTTTACCGCCTCGAAGATTCGCAGGAAGGTCTGCGTGCCCTGGTGGAAAAACGCAAGCCCAACTGGAAGAACCGCTGAACAGCCGCGGCGTTTTTTCCCTCGCACCATTTTCCGTCGTGCCGTTTCGGTAGCGCATTGACACTCCAGCGGGCGCGGCATACACTCAAATTTCAATTTGCAGGCAGGGGAAGCGGGGAAGGCCGTGTGAATCGGCCGCGGTCCCGCCACTGTGATCGGCTGAAAAGCCGTAAGCCAGGCCACCCTCCCGTGCCGCAGAAGGCCGCGCTCTTCGCGAGAAGGAGCGTCGCTTGAAGCCCCAAGGTGTCTCGTGGGGCTTTTTTGTTGGTGGAGAGAAACGACTCGACCCGTGAGATTCTTGAAACAGTTCGCTTCCAAACGATTGCGAATGACCCTCGGTGGCGCGATTGCTGCCCTATTGTCATGGACAGTGGCGACGCGAGCACAGAGTGGG
>QHZC01000553.1:2977-3299 GCA_003224515.1 Acidobacteriota bacterium | reverse complement strand
CAGAAGATACTGCTTCGTGACGGCCACTGGGAAGGCGAACTATCCCACGCGATGAAGGACGGAACGCGGCGGCGATGAGTTCCTGCTGATTTTGCCGGACACCTCCCTAGATGTCACGCGGCAGCGAGCCGAGAAGTTACGGGAAGCAAGCGGGTAAGCATCCAATACGGAGGGCGGCCGCTCGGAGTGATTACGCTTTCAATGGGTGTCGTTGAGTTTCTCCTGCCCACGGGACTACGAGCGATGTCATCCTGCGCTCGGCCGACGCCGCTCTATACCAAGCCAAGGCACAAGGGCGTGATCGCGTCGAGGTCGCAAAGCC
>QHZC01000553.1:0-2912 GCA_003224515.1 Acidobacteriota bacterium | reverse complement strand
TTAGGTTCTTTGGCGGGGCATTGCGATAATTGCAGGCCAGACAAATCCCCACCAATAGGAGTGCGGTGACGGCTCTGAATTGCGGATTTTCACGTTCTTTCACCCAGGGGTTTTCACAATCATTCACCCACCCCTGGGTTTTGCTTTTAGATTTCTAGCAGTTTCCTTTCTCCGTGGCAATCGCCAACGGCAGTTGGCCTGAATTTTGGGCGGACGCCCATTTCTGGCTCGAAGCTCGAAAAAATCTCGTTGGGATGACCGTGGCTGCATTTTCTCGAGGTCTCCCATGGTTCAGGTCGTGGCTTTTCCGCCAGTTTTCACAGCCGTCGCTCCGGGAGCGGTGCGTTTCCGGTAGGACTCGCCTTCGAGGACGAACTGGTGAGCCCGGTGGCAGAAGCGATCCAAAGCGCTCTGGCCCAGCATCGGATCATCAAAGACCGCCATCCATTCTTCAATGCCGCCGTCGGAAGTGAGAATCGTCGAGCTGCGCGTGTGCCGTTCGATCAACAGATCATAGAAGTCGGAAGTAGCCTGGCTGGAGAGCTTCTTCAGAGCGAAGTCATCCACGATGAGAAGATCGGGGCTGATAAAGGAACGCAACTCACGGTCAAAGGAGTTGTCGGCACGGGAGCGTGCCAGGTTTTTCAATAGCCCGTCACTCCGGATAAACAGCACCCGATAGCCGGCGCGGCAAGCGGCATGGCCCAGAGCCTGGGCCCAAAAGGATTTGCCTACACCTACCGGTCCGCAAAAAATGACATTTTCATGGCGCTCAATGAAATGTAAGCTGAACAGCTCCATTAAACGCGCCTTGTCGATGCGAATTTTCGCGGACCAATCGAACCGCTCCAGGGTACATTCTTCCTCGAAGCCAGCATCCTGTAAGCGGTTCTCCAGATGCTTGTGATCGCGGCGCTCGACTTCGTCGGAGAGCACCAGTTCTAAGAACTGTGGGTAGTCCAGCTTTTCCTGGCGGGCATACGCCCAGCGGTCGGGCAGGGTGGCCAGGATGCCGGAGAGTCTCAAGCGCTTCAGTACGCTTTTCAATTCAGGCTGGATCTGCATCTGGGCCTCCCTGGTCAGAAACGAAGTGTTCGGCAGGACGCAGAAACTTCAATTCCAGCGCCGCCTGTTGTCCAACGATGGGCTGAGGTTCACTTTGCGATTCCAGCCCCTGTTCCAGAATGCGCTGGATGCGGTAGACGTCCAGCAGGTCGAAGTCGAGAGCTCGTCGGCAAGCGGCGTCCAGACGAGCGGCGCCGTAGCGTTCGGCCAAGCGCAGCAGCTTCTGCGCCTGACGCAGACGGCTCCAGGGGAACTCCCCGCTCAGAAGTTTATCGGTGAAATCGCCGGCAGCAGCCCCGAGCTCCCGGGCACGCTTGCAGTAGTAGTGGGGCCAGCGCAGGGCGTAGGGAGCGCGGCCATCCGGGTAATCGGTGTAATCAGTGGAGCGCTGACCAGGCAATTTCCGCTCATGGGTCTTGATCAATTCACCGCGCACGTAGATGCGCACCATCGATCGATCGCCGCGGACATCGACTTGGCAGCCGATCCAGCGCGTGGGAACCGAATACAGTACCTGAGCGAAGCGGACATGATGATCCGGATGTACTTTGCATAGCGCCCAAGTCGGGGTATCGAAGCGTTCGCCCTGCAGCGGAATCAGCTGGGACTTTTCCTCCGCCTCGAAGACCTCCAGGGGGACTCGCCGGGTGGTTCCGTGGATCCGGCGGCCGGCGACTTCCCGACACCAGACCAAGGCACGACGGGCTACGTCGTCGAGATCCATAAACGTCTCCCCTTTAAAGAAGCGCTCCCGTGTATAGGCCACGCTATTCTCAACGAGCGGCTTGTCCTGGGGATGGCGCGGGCGGGCCGGATCGGGCAGAAAGCTCCGATAGTTGGCGTACTCCAGAAAGGTCCGGTTGAAGCGCGGGGTGTAGGGATCAGCTCGATCGATACAAGCTTTCATTCCGTCCAGGACCACCCGCCGGGGACAGCCACCCAAAAACAACCAGACGCGTTCGAAGCAATCGATGATCGTGGGCAGATCCTGTTTGAACACCGGGATCACGCAGGTGAGCCGGCTGTAGCCGAGCGTCAGGATGAAGCCGTGGACCATACGCGGTTGGCGGCTACCAAGTTCCTGCAACGGGCCAAGTCGGCCAAAGTCGACTTCTGCCATTTCGCCCGGCAGGCTCTCTGCCCGCCGTACGGTGATCGCCGAAGCAGTTCCGAAATCGCACCACTTCCGCGCAAATCGATACAAGCTGCTATAGGAAACCGCCAGCCCTTGGCGTGCTAACAGTTCGTGTACTTTGCTCAACAGCAGATGGTCTTTGTCCAGCCAGGCTCGAATCTGCTCGATTTGCGGTTTCAGCTGCTGCTCCGGCTCGCTGGCAGCGACCGTCGCGCCGGGCCGCCCCATGCGCTGCCGGATCACTTGGAGCTTACCTTCGTCGGGCCACGGCGTCTCGCGCCCGATTCCCTCTTTCTCCGCGCAACGCACGATCCGCCGCACCGTATTCCGGTCCGCACCGGTCGATCGTGCTATGGCTCGAATCTTCTCGCCGGCCAACCACCGCCGGATGACCTGATCGATGTCCATCCTCCTCACCTCCCGGTATGCCATCTCCCTGTCCTCCTGGAGGGACTGGTTGGCACACCTGCTCGTTCAACCGCAATCGGGGGGTGGGTGAATGATCCTGAAAATGTGGGTGAAAGTTAGTGAAAACGGGTGGGTGAAAGTTGGTGAAAAACTACCGCCTCAGGTGGTCGATCGATCCTGAAAAATCACAAGATGACAGCGTGCTTGCAAAGCAGGTGCTCTCCCAGCTGAGCTACACGCCCCCTGCAACTGTATGATTCTAAAATGATTCTAATCGAATTTCGTGAGAATGACTACCTGCCCT
>QHZC01000551.1:2610-3745 GCA_003224515.1 Acidobacteriota bacterium | reverse complement strand
GAGCAACGGCAGCTCCCTTTTTTATACCTATGACAGCCTCTCTGGCAAGTACAGAATGACCGCTCCTGCTGACGACCAGACCACTCTCGCTTACAATTCGCCAACCTCGCAGTGGATTGTCACAGAGAAAAACGGCACGCAACACATCTTCAACAATGCCGGTTATTTAGTTTCGATAATCGACCTGAACGGGAACACCATAACCATTAACGTCGATGCCACGAATCAGAATCGAATTGCCAGCGTAACCGATGCTTCTGGTCGCGTTCTTACGTTCAACTACGCCAACGCCAGCTATCCGCGTCTGTGTACGAGTATTTCCGATTCGGTAGGCACTTTCAGTTCTTACACCTATGATTATTCGACCGGACGCCTGACCCAGGTGTTCTACCCGGACGGTTCGCAGTTCAATTTTCAATACAACGACTCCCACAGCAACACTCTGATTTCTTCGGTTGTCGACTCGTTGAGTAAAGTCGTTGAAGCGCATACCTACGACTCGCAGCGTCGAGGACTCACGTCGCAACAGGCGAACGATGCCAATGGGAATGCCGTCAACAAAGTGATGCTTGCCTATCAATATTTAGGTAATTCGTGGCAAAACCACATCTGTGACTCGACCTTGAATAAATGCAATTACATCAACGTCTCGAACGTCGCCCAGCGCCATTACGTGGTGAGCACCTCGGGTAGTAGTGCCTTCAGCTGCGCCACATGTGGATTTCAAGGAACGGCTTCAAGCACGATCTCTGACTCCGGCTACCAGCTCTCCTACAAGGACCCAAATGGCGAGACTACGGTATACACGTATGACAGTCAGGGGAACATGCTTTCGAAGGCTCTGCCCAAGGGAGATTATTTCTCCGGACCGGCTGGCAATGACACCTGGAACTACACCTACAACTCCTTCGGGCAGGCGCTAACGGTAACTGATCCTTTGGGAACCCATCCGGGGGATCCGAACCACACGACCACATACAGCTACGACACCCACGGGAATTTGCAGTCGGTCACGACTCCATCACCGGATGGCCGCACCACTCCCGGCAGCGTTACCCAGTTCACGTACAACTCGAACGGTACACTCCACACCATCACTGATCCTCTCAACCACGTTACGACGATTAATTACTGT
>QHZC01000551.1:547-2589 GCA_003224515.1 Acidobacteriota bacterium | reverse complement strand
GGAACCGCTTGACCATCGAGGACCCGGTAAACGGAAGCGCGAACCCGACCACATTTGCGTACGACGCGATGAACCGGGTCGCTTCCATTACCTATCCCGGCGCAACCGCAAGCGTGCAATTCCATTATGACTACCGCGGGCGGAGGGATTAGGTACAGGATCAAAATGGCAACCGAACCACCTATGCATATGACGACGCGGATCGGCTGATTTCTGTCACGGACGCCCAATCACCTACCGCAGGCGTTACCCGGTACGCCTATGACACGGAAAACAACCTGACCGATATCTGGGACGCGGCTGGCAATCGCACGAAATTCCTCAACTATCTGGGGCCGAACCCGACGCAGATTACCTTCCCTTCCGGCCTTTCGGAGACCTATAACTGGGACGGGAACAGCAATATCCAATCCAAGAGGGACCGGAACGCGAATCAGATCAACTACTGGTTCGATTACCAGAACCGAATGTCGCGGAAGCAGTACCCGGACGGGACGACGTTCATCTACAGTTATGATGCCGCTGGTCGCCTGAACCAAGTCACGGTGAACAGTGACAGCTATACGTTCAACTATGACAATATGGGTCGTCTGACCAGCGCGACCACCAGGTATGGTTTTACCAGCTTCGGGAACAAGACCGTGCAGTACACCTATGATGCGGCCTCGAATCGGATCTCAATGACCGATCCTCAGACCGTGCCGACCACGTACGGCTACGACAACCTGAACCGCCTGACGAGTCTTATCTACAACAGCCAGACTCCAGGCTTCACGTTCGGGTACGACGACCTGAGCCGCCGCAACTTGTTAACCCGTCCCAACGGCATCAATACGACGTACGGATATGATCAGGCATCTCATCTTTTATCCGTGCTGCACAAACTGGGTTCCACCGTGGTCGATGGAGCTACTTACAGCCATGACAATGCCGGGAATCGGCAGACCAGGACCGACCAGCGCACTGGTACAAGTCTGACCTATGGCTACGACAACATCTACCAGCTACTTTCGGCCATGCAGGGGTCTACGACCACCGAGAGCTATACGTACGACATCGTGGGGAATAGACTTTCTTCACTCGGCATGTCGCCCTATACGTACAACTCGTCGAACGATCTGACCTCGATTCCGAGCGGTAGCTACACGTACGACAACAACGGCAACACAAAGACCAAACCCGATGGGACGCAATACACCTGGGACTACGAGAATCGCCTGACGCAGGTGGTGTTGCCGAATTCAGGCGGGACCGTGAATTTCAAGTACGATCCGTTCGGACGACGGATTCAGAAGGCATTTACCCAAGGTTCGACTACAACTTACCTCTATGACGGCCCCAACCTCCTGGAAGAGGTCGACCAGAACGGAAACGTGCTCGCCAGGTACACCGCAACGAGGCGAGTAGATGAGCTCCTGGCAGAACTCCGTTCGGGAACAACGAGTTATTATGAAGCTGACGGGCTTGGCTCAGTCACCTCGCTGACGAATTCTTCCGGTACGATTGCGAACACGTACAGCTACGACAGCTTCGGCAATCTATCTGCGTCAACCGGAACTGTCGCGAATCCTTTCCGCTACACAGCGCGAGAATTTGATGCTGAGACGGGAAGCTACTTCTACAGAGCACGCTACTACGATCAGACTGTCGGCAGATTCATTTCCGAGGATCCGATACGTTTCAAGGCGGGAACCGACTTCTATTCTTACGTCAACAACAATCCGATTCGGTATCGCGACGCAACGGGTCTCCTGCGGGATTGCGATCAGGAACATATCGAGTGCTTCCGGAAATGTTGGAACAGCTGCCCGCCTTGGCCTATCGAGCGGGGGAAAAGGGGACATTATCTGTACTGCCAGTCTAAGTGCCTGGCAGAGTATATGGAATGCCAGGCGGAGAACGCTGCAGAGGCAGCGGCACAGTACTGTTCGCAGAATCCAGGAACCTGCGTTTCTATTGCGATTGGTACCATCATCATAGTTTCCCAGCCCGAGCTGGGCCCGGTTGTTGCACCTGCCTTGATACCATGAGGAATTGGGGAG
>QHZC01000551.1:0-478 GCA_003224515.1 Acidobacteriota bacterium | reverse complement strand
CCTCCCAGTTCAAAGGAGCATCAGGCCGTCAGGCGTGCCGCTTTCGCTCTGTCGTTCGCGCTGACCAAAAGCCCCGAACAATTTTCCAATTTCGTGCAGGAGTGCCAAGCAGATCTAACGGAGGAACAGAGGTCCTATTTGGCGAAGCTCGGACTTCAATGATGTCCCACGGGCGCGCGTGGCTCACTCCACGAACTACCTCTATGACGGAGAGAATCTGCTGGAGGAGGTTGATCAGAATGGGAATACTCTTGGGCGGTACACGCATGGGCCGTGGTTGGATCAACCCCTAGCGATGCTGCGTTCCGGAGTCACCAACTACTATCAGCAAGACGGGCTCTATTCCGTGACCTCATTGACGGACCCCACGGCTGCCGTTGTCAGCACGAATACGTATGATTCGTTTGGGAACCTAACGGGGTCCACCGGGACCGTTGTGAACCCGTACCGCTTCGCGGGTCGAGAACTGGATTCGGAA
>QHZC01000549.1:3797-5417 GCA_003224515.1 Acidobacteriota bacterium | reverse complement strand
CTGATGGCAGGTTGAGATCGGTCCTTCCTGCCTTGCACTCAACTCGTGGAGGTCGTTGTCACTGTGGCGAAGGCGGGCGCGGCCAAGTCGAAGGAATCAGAGAGCGGTAAATTGCGGATCGGCGACGACTGGAATGCTATCCGTATCATCGCACTTTCGCAAAGCAATCCGCTCAAGGCCATCGCGGAGTTGGTCGAGAACAGCATCGATGCGCATGCCAAGACCATTGCCATCACGCGCGGGCGCGAGCAAGGCGAGCACTTTCTAACGGTCAAGGACGATGGCGACGGCGTCCCGCGCGATCTGAACGGGCTGCCTGACTTCAGGTACGTCGCAACTCATATCTGTGACTCGGTGAAGCGACGCTTGAAGGCCGACGGCGCTGGAGGCGGCTTACAAGGCGAATTTGGTATCGGCCTTTTGAGCTTCTGGACCGTGGGCGACACGCTCACGATGACTTCTTCCGGTGCCGATCAGCGTGTCTATCAGATGGTTATGCGCAAAGGGGATCCGCGCTACATCGTGAAGCTTCGACGCGTGCTCTTTGCCGAGCGGGGCACCGAACTCAAGATCAGGCCCTTGCTCGAGGGCATCCGCGGATTGAGCGGCGAGAAGATCCAGTGGTATCTGGCCTCGGAGCTGCGCGACCGTATTCGCAATACGCAGGTTCGTGTAACGGTGATCGATAAACTTGCGCGCAAGCAGTACCAGGTCGAGCCGCGACAGTTTGAAGGCCGCTTGCTCCACCAACTGCCGACGGTTCGGTCGCCATTCGGCGAGGCGTATGCCGAACTGTATCTCACGGAACCGGCCGAGGACTTCCGGGTCGCCCTTACCCGAGATGGCACGCGGGTGATCGCGGATATCGGAACGCTGCCCGGTTTGGAGCGCCCGCCGTGGAGTTCTCGTTACCTGCAGGGCCTGATCGACGTGCCCTACCTTAACCTCACACCCAGCACGCGTTCCGGGATCGTCCACGATGAACGCTATGGGGCCTTCGTGGAAGCGCTAGTGCCGCTGGAAGCGCACCTCAATGGCCTCATCGACGCACAGCGCCGGGCCGAGGAAGAACAGGCAAACCGAGAGTCCCTTCGTGCCATCCAACGTGCGTTTCGCGAGGCCATGCTGGCCTTGCCGCGCGAGGAATACGATTGGTTCGACATCCAGTCACGCTCGCCGCAGACGGCCAGTCCCGGCGGGTCATCGGAGCGGGGCGCAGAGGCCTCTGGTGCAGAGGAACAGGGGGGCGTTCCGGAACCGAGCGGAGGCGAATCTACCCAGCGCCAATTCTTCGACTATGCAGGGCCTTTGCACACCGTCGTGATTTCCCCAGCGGCAAGCACATTGACAGTGGGCCAAAGCCGGCGCCTTCGCGCGCTGCCCCGGGATCGCTCGCGCCGGCCGGTCGAGCAGGACTTGACATTTGCCTGGGAGATCGTCGAAGGGGGTGGCACGATCTTGTCCACGTCCGATCAAGAAGTGAGTTTCGAGGCCCCCTCGTCGCCCGTTCTCGTGCGTTTGTCCGTCGCGGTCTCACAGCGCGACATGCACTGCAGTGCCGAGGCCCTGATCACCGTCACCGACAGCCTTGATGTGGCTATCGGCCCAGCGGTCGTCAAT
>QHZC01000549.1:0-3789 GCA_003224515.1 Acidobacteriota bacterium | reverse complement strand
CAACCTGATCGTCGTGAATAACGGGCATCGCGATTTTGTTTTCGCCACGCGCAGTCGCGCGCTCCAGCTGCGTTATCTCGTGCGGCTCTATGTCAAGGAGTTGGTGCTCAGGAACTTTGCGGGTCTGCCGGTCGAACAAGTGGCGGAGCGCATGATTGAGCTCTCGCTGTATGTCGAGGAGAAATTGAAGTCCGCGTGAAGGGTTGTGCCGGAGACGCAGGCAGAAAGGTGCGACCAAAAGCGGCGCGACGCCGAGTACTCGGCAGAGAACGAATAGGCGATGATGAGCGCCGGCTCTTCCCGGCCTGTCAAGGTATATTGCGCCTCCGTCGATGCCGCCAGGCCCTCGAAGACGTGGTTCTGCGATCGCCAGTCAGCAAAGTCGAGCGGCGATACTAAAAAGAGCCGGCATTAAAACTCCAGCCGCTGAAGCCCGCCGCGGCCTCAAAAATGTCCCTATGCTCCGCCAGCGCACGGACTATCGAATACGAAAAACTCTCCATGGGACTTCTTGCACCGGCCGACTGCATCTTCAGCGGGACCAAATTCTGCGGGTCGCGCACGGGCAGCCAGCGCAGCATTAGCGCGTCCATCAAGCTGAAGATCGCGGTGTTTGCCCCGATGCCCAGCGCCAACGACCGAACGGCGGTAGCCGTGAAACCTGGATTCTTGCCCAGCGCGAAGCTCACGGACGAACAAAAGATGATTACCGACAGCCTTATCAAAGGAAGAGTGAGGACGATGAGGATTCCAGCGGGACGACAAAGACTGGGTTTTTCGCGAACTCGAGGATTTTTGCAATTGCGGGGGACAAAATAATGGCCGGGTCTTATCCGGGTGTGTTAGAATGAATTTGCGTTAGGAAATTGCGCTAAGATTAAGTAGGTTCCCATGCCATTAGCGCTGCCGATTTTGCGCCCAGCCCAAGGCTTCACTTGAACAGCCCGTTGACCGCGGGTCCCGCCGGCAAAGTCTGAGATAGCTAGAACAAAAACCCGATTAGCACCAGGCCAGACTGCCTGGAGGAGGAATATCGCCGATGATTTCCCGCAGAATCATTGCTTGGGGCACTCTATTCACGCCTTTGCTCGCTATTTTGTGCGTGGCTGCTTCTGTTCCGCCACGGACAAGAGTTTCCGAACGCACCTTCGAGTTTACGTATCTGACGAAAATTCCCGCTTCGCCTGTGGGCGCAAAGACTCTGCGCGTTTGGATTCCGGTGCCGCAGTCGGATCCCTATCAAGCCATCGGAGGCCTGCAGATCCAATCTCCTTTCCCTTATGTGAAGCATCGCGAAGCAGAATACGGCAACGAGTACCTTTATCTGCAATTTCCGGCCGCGCAAGTGAGATCCCCCGAAGAAGTCCACATAAGTTTTCGGGTAACGCGTCAGGAACACCGCGTTGAGCTCGAAGCCCGCCCAGCCACCGCGCAATCGGGTGCGGTAGACTCGCCAGGTCTCCAACGTTTCCTAGGCCCCGACCGTCGCGTGCCCGTCCAGGGGGTCATCGCGGAACTCGCTGCGCAAGAGACGCATGGACTCCAAGACCCGCTGGAGAAAGCGCGAGCAATCTACAACTACGTCATCGCCACCATGCGCTACGACAAGTCAGGCACCGGTTGGGGCAACGGCGATGCGATATGGGCCTGCACCGCCAAGCGTGGCAACTGCTCGGATTTCCACTCGCTGTTTATCGGCATGATGCGGGCGGCCGGAATTCCTGCGCGTTTTGAAATTGGCTTTCCTCTGCCCTCTGATCAGCACGATGGGGCTGTGCCGGGATATCACTGCTGGGCGCAGTTCTATGTCGAGCCGTATGGCTGGATCCCGGTTGACGTGTCAGAGGCTTGGAAGCACCCCGAGAAGAAAAACTATTTCTTCGGGGCCCATGACGACAATCGCCTGCAGTTTACTGTTGGACGAGACATCCGTCTCAACCCACCCCAACAGGGCGATCCGCTCAACTACTTCATCTATCCCTACGCGGAGGTAGACGGAAAGCCGTTCACTTTAGAGTCTAAGTTCTCGTTCCAAGATCGAATGAGCAGCAGCGATTGAGGCTCAAGTTGCATGGTCAAACTCTTGCCGGAAAATCGCTGCTAGCAAAATAGATTCCGCAAACCGCCTTATTGTTGACCAAACCGATCAACTCTCGGGTGGCAACCCGGAAATTGCGATACTTTATGGACTGGCTTCCGGGCGGGCGAGGAGGTCTACTTGCTGCTCGCAACCGGGGTCCATTGGGCTGACGCTATCCTCCAGTTGCCAGAGCTTTGTACGAAAACTACCGTCGTCGCCTCCCGCGAGTTCTCTTTGGCTGATTTGGTAGTGAGAATGCCGGTGAGTATAGCCGTATCCCCGAATCGCCGGACGGACACATCGCTCAACGTACGCTCGGTCTGCGGATTGAGCTTTGGCTGGCTGCCTGCTCTTGCCGTCGTCTTCGGCCATATAAACCCGATCGGCATCACAAGCACTAGATTATCCATCTCCATTTGGTCCATGGCGGCACCATCACCACCGTCGAAAGCTTTGAACCATTTAGCGTGTCACAGAAGAGTAACCAAGACGAGGATCGCCGCGCGCGTCTGACCTCCTTCGCCTTCCCGTAACCCGCTGGCGCGGGCTGTTGGGAGCAGAGTGTAACGCAGCTCGCTGCGTTTCGGCAATCGACCCGGCCAGCAGCCAGCAGTAATGGGTCATCAGTTTCCGACTGCTGCATCTTCTTCTGGCACTTGGCTTCCGTTTCATGACCGGCGGCCTCCATGCCACCGATGCATGATCGAGTCAGAGTATGACTCGGGCGGAGTCCGGCCTTGCTTCCATCCACTTGGTAGAAGGGAGAGCCTGGCCAGCTTCCGCCATTTCATTCCACGAGGCGCCTGTCGTAGGCCCCGTCAGAGCCGAGGGTATCCGGCGATGATTCCCTGAGGCTATAATCACGGCCACTTATGCCTCTCGCGGCAGGCACACAACTTGGCCCCTATGAAATCACGGCGCCGCTCGGCGCGGGCGGGATGGGGGAAGTCTATCGCGCACGCGATACGCGGCTCGGCCGCGACGTGGCCATCAAAGTCTGCGCAGAACGTTTCAGCGAACGCTTTGGCCGCGAGGCTCACGCAATCGCAGCTCTGAACCATTCCAATATTTGCCATTTGTATGACGTTGGGCTGAACTACCTCGTGATGGAGTACCTCGAGGGCGTGCCCCTGAAAGGGCCTCTACCGCTCAAGAAAGTGCTGGAATACGCGGCGCAAATCCTCGATGCGCTAGACGCCGCGCACGGCAAAGGAATAGTCCATCGCGACCTCAAGCCCGGCAATATTTTTGTGAGCAAACAAGGAATTAAGCTCCTCGATTTTGGCCTGGCCAAGGAGTCCGGCCCGTTGAAGGATGCGGAGGTGACTCAATCCATTACACAGCAAGGTCAGATTGTCGGAACGCTGAATTACATGTCGCCAGAGCAGTTGCAGGGCAAAAAAGCCGACGCGCGAGGGGACATCTTCTCTTTCGGCCTTGTGCTCTACGAGATGCTGACTGGAAAGCTCGCGTTCGGGGGATCGAGCGCCGCCAGCGTGATCGCAGCCATTCTGGAACGAGAAGCGCCGTCGGTTGCTGGAGTTGCACCGCCGGCGCTCGACCGCGTGTTGCGCCGCTGCCTCGCCAAAGATCCGGAGCAACGCTGGCAATCCGCGCGCGATTTGAAATCGGCGCTGGAATTAGCGGTTGAGCCGCAGCTCACCGGACGACCAAAAAGCACCACACCTTTGCCGTGGATTGTGGCCACA
>QHZC01000550.1 GCA_003224515.1 Acidobacteriota bacterium | reverse complement strand
AGGATCCCTCGACAGGTGTGCCTAAACTCGTCGAGAAAATCAAAACGCTTTGCCGGAAATATTCCTCAGTCTAACCAAAGGGAGTTGCAACCATGCTGAATCGTCGAAGATTTATCCATCACCTGAGTGGAGGTGCGGCCGCCCTTGCCGGCTCGTCTGTTTTTCTGCCGGCGAGTGTCCTGGGCGCCAATGACCGTGTGCGCTTCGGGCTGATCGGCGCCGGTGGCCGCGGACTGGACATTTTCGAGCACGCGCTGCGTGCCCCCAATACGCAAGCAATTGCGGTTGCTGACGTTTATTCTCGCCGACTAGAGGAGGCCAAGCGGCTTGCTCCCACTATTCAGACTTACACCGATTTTCGCCGCCTGCTCGACGACAAGTCCGTTGACGCCGTGCTCATTGCCACTCCCCAGCATCAGCACGCACTTAATTTCGTTCCTGCAATCCAAGCAGGGAAGGACGTCTACCAGGAAAAGACTATGGCTTTTAATCCGGACCATGCACGACGCATGCGCCGAGCGGTGGAAGGATCGAACCGCGTGGTGCAAGTGGGTGTGCAGTCGGTGAGTGGCAAGGCCTTCGCGCGGGTGCGTGAACTCGCCGCACCAGACCGCATGGGAACGATCACCGCTGTCCACACCCATCATTACCGCAACCGGCCATACGGCGGATGGAAAAGATCCATCCCTCCCGACTGCAATCTCGAGCATGTGGCTTGGAAGGAGTTCCAAGGCGAGGCTGCACCACACGACTTCGATCCGCAGCGCTTTATAAACTGGCGATTCTTTTGGGATTACTCCGGAGGAAACGTATTCGAGAATATGGTTCACCAGGTCGCGTTCTGGTACAAAGCGCTGGGGCTCAAAATACCCCGCCGCGTCACCATGGCGGGCTATAACTACCTTTCTCCGGGGATGGAAGTTCCGGACACTATGGATGTCTCAATGGACCAGCCGGAGAATCTTCTTTTCACGTGGAATTCGGCGTTTGGCAACAATTACTTCGGAGAAGACGGCTACGACTTCGCGTTAGGAAACAAGGGGACAGCGATACGCGTCCTTGATAAAGTGACGTTTCAGCCGCAGGAGAATCACTCCACGCAGAAGGCAGAGACTCCGGGATCGGTCGGCGGCGAGCCCGACATCGTCGGTGGTTCAGACGATGACGATACGCAGACGCACATGCGGAATTTCTTTGACTGCGTCCGCAGCCGCAAAGAGCCGAGCTGCACATTTGAACTGGGATTCAACTCAGCCATCGCCTGCCAAATGGCGATTGCTTCGCTGCGCCAGGGGCGCACCGTTCAATGGGATCCGGACAAGATGGACATCGTTTAAGAACCGGTGGCACAAGCCGCGCGAGCCAATCCGCCAAATGAGTTTGGCGCGCTCTACACGTCACTTGAGGCGACGAGCGCCGCCAAGGAAGTCGCGAGAGGTTTAAGACAGCGCGGAGTTGATCCCGACCAATTCCCGGAAAGCGCGTGGTGGGTTTACGAATTGGAAGTGAAATTGGAAGCCGTTCTCGATCTCACCGACGCGGATGTTCTTCAGAAAAGGGGGATCGCAGAGGGTTCTCTGACCGGCAGCGGCGTGAATGCAACGAGGCAGATTGCTGCTGAGTTCGAAACACCGACCGTAGACGGCGGGACAATAGATAGAGGGAACTCAACAATCAATCGGGGAAAACCCCCCAATTAGGAGGCAGGAAAACTCCCCAGGGCGACGACTCTCACTCGGGCTGATGCAACCGAGGGCAAGAAGGCAGGCTGTACCTAAGCTGGGTGACCTAGAATAAGCTCTCGAAGGGCAGAACATCCACGCTTCACAATTAGCCCGGCAGAGATTGGGCGATGGTGCCCGCAAGCGAAAGATTACTCCCTTCAGGCGGACGTCCAAGAAAGTATCCCAAATGTCGTCGTTGGCGCTCTCATACCCATTGCAGAAAAGTTCGAAAATCGTCTGCTAGGGCTCTAGATAGGCACCGATTCCACAGGGACAATAAAGTGGATGCCGTTTACGTGTTTTCCCTGCAAGTGGGTGTCGTTCATGACGAAGAGGTCAACTCCGGCACTTGCAGCACAGGCCAGCTGCACCGCGTCCGGGGCGCGGAGTGACCGATCCAGACGCAGGGACGCGTAAATCTTGGCCGCCTTAAGATCGAACGGGATGACCACGGCCGTCGAAGTGATGGCTTTCTCGTACTGTTGACAAACGTCGGTCGCACCACGCTCGAGTGGCTTCACGAGGACTTCACCAATCGTCAGTGTTGAGGTTAAGAGCTGGTCTCCGCGCGCTAACATCTTGGCCCGCAGTTCCTCCGTTCTCTTTGACAACACCTTGTAGTCCTCAAACAGATAGACGAACAGGTTTGTGTCCCAAAAAATGCGGCTCATTCCCAGCCTTCACGTAAACGCCGAACGTAGTCGTCGGTGTGTTCGTCAGCCCAAAGATGCTTGCCTGAGCCACGCAACGCCAGCAGGGGGTCTTCCTTCTTTGCAATGCTGATCGCCACCGCACACCAGTCACGGTACCAGTTCAACAGGCCGCTGTACCCGTATGGGAGATCCCCGCGTTCTGGAATAATCTTTGCCCCCTCTCGCCGGGGATCGTAGGAATCTCCCATGCGGAATAACCGGCGATGGCCAGGCCGCGTTTCCAGCAGCATCCGATAGCGTCCAGGATTTGGGGAACGATTTGCAACGCAATGTTGAATTGCGTGAACGTAGACTCCACGCCGAAAAGGCTTGTGCAACCCCTCCTTCTTAGCACGTTCCACAATCTCATCTACCGTGAAGTCTGGCGATTCTGGATGCTCGCGATGAAGCAGCGCAGTGGCGATCCAAACTTCATCCGCGACCTTAAGTTCCGCTTCGATTGCTGTCTTTGCCACACTGATCCTCACATTCTTGATTCCAATATACCATGTAACTTAGAATTGTCAATAACATTATCTCATTTCGGCCCCCGCCACTGTGCCCCGAGTGGGGGCAAATTCCCATAAGCGCTAACTTAACTTAAGAATTACTTCCGGTTGGCCCATGATCCAGGCATAATCGCAAAAGTGACAGTCGCGGAACCACGTCGCGGAACCGCATCACCGACTAAACGTTTAGGTGCCCGAGCTTTCAATGGCGTCGAGTGAAACTAATGAAGGCTGGCGTACTCCGCCTTTGCTTGTTTCAGAATGGGGATTTCAGTATCGGCATCTTTCCACAACGCAAAGAAATCCTGGTATGCGATCTTGGCTCCGGTGGTGTCGTGGGACAATTCGCGCGCCCGCGCAAGCCCCAACTTCGCGAGCGACACTCGCGGCGACGACGGGTGTATGGCGCGATGATCCAGAATCTCTTGGAATTCCGCTGCCGCTTTGCTACCATCCGCCATTTGGAGATATGCCAATCCGCGCAAATAAGTTGGCATGAAGTCAGCAGCCAGGCCCATTTCATAGATCGCCGCTTTCAGGGCCTCGATTGCATCGTGGGGTTGTCGCCGGTGGATCGCCTCGGCAGCTCGGATGTCCGGCAACATGCGTGTACGAACCAGGAAATGCTCAGGAAAACGTTTCTGCAATTCCTCCGCAATGCTCTCGGCGCGGCCTCCCCCTAAGGCAACCGCTTCCCCTGCCTGTCCCAACGATTGAGTGGTCCGAAATTTCTCAATCGCGCCCAAAGCATCCTCCGATGCGGTGGAAACGCCAAATTCTGCTTCCGTTGTGGCGAGGTCGGTCTGCGTGGCTGCCGCCACCATCGGCAGCCCCTGCCGGTTCGCGAGTTCCATCGCCGTCGTATATAGCTCTCGCGCCGCCCGTAATTTTCCGTGGGCCGCCGCGGCTTCTCCTTGAAACTGCAGAAAATAAGCTTCTTCTGGCTTGCTTTTCGCCCACTCAAACTGCTGTTGAATACCAGTCGCGTCGTCGTTCAGAAAAGCCAGAAAAAAAAGCTCGGAATGAACGTCGAAATTATCCACGTGTTTCGCAACTGCTTGTTCCAGGATGGATCGCGCTTCTTCCAACCGGTTCAGACCGATATAGGCCGCACCCAACCCGTAATAGGGATAATATTCAGTCGGATCGAGCCTCAGACCCTCGCGTGCGGCCTCCGCCGCTTTGTCGAAGAATCCCAACGTGCTGTAGAGTTGGCCCAAATTAACGGGGGGAGTTGTGTCCCGAGGGTAGGTTTTTCGCCACAGCTCATAGGTTTCAATAGCCTTCTCTACATTTCCGGTGGCGAGGCCGTGATAGTGAGTCACAATATAGAATTTCTCAGATTCGCTCACCCGGTCCCGACGCTCGTACGCTTGCAGCGTGTATTTGCGCCCGAGTTCCTCGTCTCCAGCATAGAAATAAGCTTGTCCCAGACGGGCATAGGCCAATGCAAAATTAGAATCGAGGTCAATGGCCCTCTTGTAATACGGGATGCTGCTGAACTGTCCGGAGGAATGTGCCCGCTCAGCGTCTCCCAGGGAAAAGGCCCTAAAGGCTTCCAGCGATGAGGTGGTCGCTTCATCGATAGGAATGTCAAATTTTTGAACTGAGGTGAGGGACTCGCCCAGACGCTCGCGAATTCGAGAAGCCGCCTTGCCCAAGGCGGAAAGCACCTTTTCTCGCCCGGTCGCTTCCGCTTCCTCTCGCCCTAACGTGTCGCCAGTGACGCAGTTCACCGCCTCCAAAACGACAATGTAATCGCTGCCCAAGCTGGAGATGGATCCTTGCAGCAGAGCCTTGCTGCCCAGACGCTCGCAGAGGTCACGTGCCACTTGGCCGACGACTCGTTCATCGCTCGGCCGATTCATATACCGGAGCATCTCGCGCTCACGTTCATCCGCCACAATGTTCAGGAATGGTGACTGTTCAAGTTGCACAGCCAGCGCCCGCTTCAGCGTACCATCGAATACCGCGTCGCCCGTGGTGTTGGCAAAATCCGCCAACACGATGGAATCCTTTTCGGTGAGGGCACGAGCGCGACGGCTATAAAAGAAAATTCCTGCCACCGTAAAAGCCAGCACGACAACGGCCGTCAGCAGCCAAGCCTTCCCGCCTCGAGCTGACGCCGGGGCAACCACTGCACCGGAAGTCGAAGGCGCTGCCAAGGTTCCAGAGGATGGCACCGCTAGGACGGCCGACGTTCCTGTCGCGGGTGCTCCAGCACTGCCCCCCGGCACCCCAACTTCGTCGGCCAGCACAACCACGCTGCGACTGGAATCTGTGTCGCGCTTCAGTCGTTGAAGGTCGGCGCGCAAATCGGCCGCGTGCTGGTAACGAAGATTGCGATCCTTTTCCAGTGCCTTATTGATGATGTCTTCTAGTTTCGGCGGCAGGTCAGGGTTCAGGCGCACCGGTGCGGTCGGCGCCCGGTGAAGAATCGCGTCGAAGAGAGCGGCTGATGTTTCCCCGCGAAACGGCAGTGAGCCAGTCGCCATTTCATAAAGAACCGCACCAAAAGAAAAGAGATCCGTACGCGCGTCCAGTTCCTTCCCGAGCGCCTGCTCCGGCGACATGTAAGCAACCGTGCCTAGCGTCGTGCCGGGGCTGGTAAGGAACTCGAGGCTCGCCCCAGCAGTCTGCTCAGGAATGGTTGCGGCCTGGTCGCTGCCCTTGCTTCCAGACGCTGTCACCTTTGCTAACCCAAAGTCAAGAATCTTGGCGTGTCCTCGTTTAGTGACAAAAATATTAGCAGGCTTGATATCACGATGAACAATGCCGTCAGCGTGAGCCGCGTCCAGCGCGTCCGCCACTTCTACGGAGATGCCAAGCAGCGGTTCCAATTCGGTCGGTCTGCCCGCAATACGGTGCTTCAATGTGAAGCCGTCGAGGAATTCCATGACGAGAAACGGCCGGCCCTCGTGATCGCCGATCTCATGGATGGTGCAGATGTTGGGATGATTCAGAGCGGACGCCGCCTGGGCCTCGCGCTGGAAGCGCTCCAGCGCACGCGCATCGTGGGCGACGTCGTCGGGAAGGAACTTCAAGGCGACGAAGCGATGCAGTTTGACGTCCTCGGCCTTATAAACCACTCCCATCCCGCCGCCACCAAGCTTCTCAACAACGTGGTAATGCGAAATGGTTTGGCCTATCATCGTTCAGCCCGTTGGAAGCAATGTTAGGGACGCCTGCCGGCTAAGTCAACGAAGTACAAGGAAGTCAGCGCCGGTCTCCAAGTGTGTAACGGGGGAACGTCGACATTGGCAACCTAAATCTCGCCAGTGCCCCGCGGCTACGACGATTCTGGAACGAATTGGCCGCTAATAAACGGCAAACCAGAAGTTACCGCCTAGGAACCAGCCCGGATGGTCACCTTCTAGCCCGATCTGCTTAAGTTAGCGCTTATGGGGCAAATTCCGGTATCACTTCTAACTTGAACTTTGGGGTTGCGGACCGCTCGCTTCGTAGAAGATCGACTGAATTCAAATCGTTGCCCACCGCAACCGGAGCTCAACGACGGAAGCTGCTGAGATTGTGATTAACTCCGGCGAATACGCCGAGCACAGGAGTGTTCATTGCCAATTTCGATCCGCAGAGCGGAGCCCTGTGATTTAGACGAGAGACTTCGCGATCGCAGCTGCGACCGCCCCGGCGTCTCCATGGATGGCAAAACCTGGCCGCATGGCTTCAAGGCAACGCCTACCCCCCAAGGGCGCTGTGTTTTCGAGGGAGTCGCACAGAGAATCGATCACGACATGAATGGTCGGCCCTAGCAGACGATTTTAGAACTTGGATGGAGGAGGCGGCCTAAGTCCCTCATGTTTTCCATAGCTCCGTTGCAGCAGGGAGAACCGCTTTCTCAAAAGCGACAAGGGCTCGGATCTTTTCAAAGCACTTCCATGCGACTTCTGTGTTTTCAATACCTCCAAGTTCAGCAAGGGAATTTCCAACGGCAGAATATTGCGAAATCGGCCAAGCATCCGGTGCACGATCGCATGCGGCAAAGGTTGCGCACCCTGGAACCATAGATCACTGGATCACTTGCTCTAGGATGGCGAAATCACCGGGATCCCACGCTTGCACAATGATGTAGAACTTGTTTCCAACTTTTTGCAGCACAGCGTTGTGGTTGTGTCTAAAGTTCCCTAAACCGAGGTCCTCTTTGGGCATAATCGTGGAAATGAGTTTGTTGTCTTCCAGAATATAAATTGGAGCGCCCTTGCTCGGATCGGGTCCGTCCAGACTCGCAACGATAGCATAGTGACCCAGATAATCGATGTCGCACGGCAAGGATCCTGTTGGCATCTCCAGGCTTGAAATGTAATGACCGTAGCGAGTGAAGCGTTCTATCCGGGAGTGTGGTCGATCAGAAATGTCCAAGCGCCTTCCCCCTGGCGCCACGGTAATGCCGTGTGCAGTCCCGAACTTTCCAGGCACTTGACCCTTGCCACCAAAGGCCAAGTCGTTCCAGATCGCCTCGAAAGGACTGCTACGCAAAATCCGAGCCGTCAGCACGAAGTCAAGTTTCGAGTAGCCCGTAGTGATGTAATAAAGCCCGCCTAGGTACTCCACATCGGTCGGCGCAAAATTTCCTCCTCCCAAGAAATAATCGTGGATCTCGGGCTCCTCGAATTCATCCTCGGCCGTCGGCGCGTCGAGAATATGAACCAATTTTCCGTCTAGTGTCGTGGTGAAAACCTTGCCGGCGTCGTTGGCAGGAAAAACCAAATAAGGGCTACCGTCCTGCGGATCATACCAGATTGTGGTGTCATGCAAGTTCACATTCTTCATGGGATCCGGAGTATTCAGCACCCGGATCGATCTGAGATCGGCGCTGATCTCAAGAATCCCCACCCCGGGAAGTGCGAAGTAGGTTTCTCCTCTTCCTGGACGACGGTCTACGGCAAAGCCACCATGGGCCTTGACCAAGACCTTCCTGGCCTCTTCGGGCAGATGCTCGGAGGTATACAAGACGCGGAACCTCATCTTGCCCTGACCACTGATTCCCGGAACCGGCCCAGGTTTCGCGGTAGCTGCCGCAGGCGCCGGCAGGACTTTAGCGGAGGCCCGAACGTCATGGGCATAGACGGTAGCTACGCTTGAGCTGAGCCCAATGAGAAGGCCCAAACCGCAAAGGGGCAGGTTTTCTGCTCGTCTCATAGGATTTTTCTCCATGATGCTCATGAGTCAAGTTTCATCCGTTTCAACTGCGCTCAAATCACCACACCGCGCGCGAGTTCGCATATTCACTCGCCGCGCGCCGCTTGATCATTCTGCACGCTTCCGGCCGTCCTCGGGCAATGGAACCCAACGTTGACCGTGCATGTCCGTAGCAGTCAGTAGTCGATGCTTGCCGGAACGATCTGAGGCCACAAATCTCATTCGTGGCGCAGTGCCGCCATGGGTCCGTCTGGGTCGCCCGACGTGCCGGAAAATAGTACTTCATCCGAAATGAAACCAGCGACTGTTTCCTTTGAGGGAGTCAGTCCCATCCTGCGCGCACAGGACGTCTCGCGTCGCGCTTACCTTAAACCCAGCGATCGAACCAATCCATCATTTTCTGCTGAGCCTGGAGGGGAAACTTGTGAGGGCCGTCGAAGAACAAAGTGTCGAATCGCTCCGGCCTGCCAATTGCGTGATAACACCGGCGCAAGTTTTCAATGGCAGCCTTAACACCGTCGGGGGGAAACAAATTATCCTGCTTCCCGTGAACCACGAGGAGCGGGGTCGGCATCGACAGCGAGCCGACATCCGGATAGTCCATATACTCAAGCAGACCGGGGACCATCCCTGAGGGAACCGTGTAAACCTCGTAGCG
>QHZC01000087.1 GCA_003224515.1 Acidobacteriota bacterium | reverse complement strand
TTCGCTATCTCGCCGATGTCGCGGGACTCGAGAACGATGCCATCGCTCGATTGCAATCCGCGGTCATCGCTGCCTGCTCGGAAGCTTTCGTACATCTGAAGGCAGATCATCCTCAACTGCAAATCATGTTCACGCGCTTTTCCGATCGCATTGAAGTCGTTCTAAACCATCTAGGCGGAGACTCTCCCGCGGTTGGCCTCGATACCATCGCAGGATTTGCCGCACAAGTTGGCAGCACGGGATTCATCCAGGTTGTTTTCGCTGGTTTCGACCGCGTCCAGTACGAAACACACGGCAGTGAAGTCGTCACTCGCTTGACGAAATATATCGGCCAGGTCGCTCCCAAAATATAAGCGTTGCGCGGTATTTTTCTCAGAGCCTTACATTTTCAGCGCGAACGTGTTTTTGCGGATGAGCGACGTCATCTGGTCGTCGCTGAGTGACATCCGCAGCATCACTCGATCACCAGCGGGCGTCACGCGTGCCTGGTCGAGCAATTGCGCCAGATCCGGATTGTCCTTCTGCGCCTGGTACCGTTTGTAGAGGAACCCCGCCTGAAGCAATTGGCCAAGCGTGTTGGCATCCTCGGTCGATCCACACACCGCCTGGAACTTTCCGTCGATGCCGCTGCTCGCGTCCACGTTGATAATCATATTCTGCATCCGTGCGACGAGTTTTGCGGCTTCGGGGAATTGCCCCACTTCCGGCGCCAACTGCTGCATTGCCAGCCGCGTGTAAGCGGGGTTCAGCACCGCCCAGACCACGCCGCTGCCGTTCGCTTCATTGATCAGCGGAAAGAGTTTGTCGTTGCGCAGCAGTCCTTCCTCACTGCCAAAGTGCACCTCGATCATCTTTTCGAGAATGGCGCGATGCCCAAACGCCGCAGTGTTCGAATCGATGAAAAAGAAGAACAGATCATTCGATCCCGAACCGGTGCCGAACGCATAGAGCGTGTAACCACGCGCTTTAAAGGTGGGAAGCTTTTGCTGTTTGAAGAACGCCTCGGTCGAATTCGGATTGTAAGTTCCGAGTGCCACGCCGACGATCTCCTCTCCGGTGGGAACGTCCTTCGAGCCCGTGCCTTCGGTCTTGGCGCTCAACCCCTCCGCGACCAACCCCCATGCAAGTTCATCGACCTGCGAATTCGGATCAACTCCCGCCGAAGCCAGGAATTTTTCGAATTGCCGGAAGCGGTCAGGGATCATCTGTTCCTGCAATTGTGAGAACCATTTCAACGAGCGCGCCTTTTTCAGATCGGCGTAGGGCCCGCCCGCGCAGGCTTGGGCATTGCCAGGGACAGCGCCACCAAAATGCCGGCGGCCGCCAGTCTGCGGATCGTTGACCCCGGCCGAGTCTGCGTCAGACCTGTATTCGATGTCAGTTTCACGTTGTACTCCTTTCAAATGTGGCAGGGGGGAACTCTTAGTTTACGCCTTTGTCGCGCGAGCTGCATTGCCCAGACGTTCCCGCAGGGCGGCGATCTTCATGCTCATCGACGCGGCATAAGCCGCGTCCGTCAGGCCCTCGAGGTTGATCTCCACGTTGGCCATTGCTCCGCGAGCGCCTGCTTCGGCCATCAAACGCGCTACTTGCAAGTCTGAACGCATGGATGCCGCGACGATAGCATCCAGTTGTCCGAGACGTTCGAAAAGTGCAACGGTACGCTCGGCCACCTGCAATGGTACCTCCGACGCCCCCTTGGTGGCCTTCTGTATGGCTTCCTCGCGCTGCCGCGTTTCTTCAGGGTCCCCTTGCGACAATTTGAACGCCGCCATCACGGCGTTGTAGGAAGCCGCGTCACGGTCAATATCCTCGGCAAGGTTCTCTGCAATTCTCCGCATTTCGTCCAGCGTTGCCGAGAGTTGATCGGCAAATCCGGCTTGCGATTTCGTTTTCCGCGAAAGTCCCGCAACCATTTGCCCCAGGGCCGCCGCCAGCGCTCCTGCAAACGCCGAAACGCTTCCTCCTCCTGGTGTCGCTGCTGGAGACGCCACCGCGTCCAGGAACGGCCGCGCCAATCCAGCCAGCTTTCCGTCCTTCGCCACTTCCAACGGCGCGCCGGTCAGCGCAATCTCCAGTTTGTTTTCAAGCACCTGCGCGGGAGAGAAGTTCTCCAGTTGCAGGAAAAAGTCCGCCGCCATCTCAATCGCCTTTTTCGGGACCAGCCCGACGATTTCGCTGCCCACCGGCATCATGCCGTAGCGCTCCGCTTCGCGTTTCACCATTTCATACACGCGGTGCATCGGCGTCTGTTCGAAATCCGTCAGGTTGATGGACACCTGTGCCAGGTTGCGCGCTTTCAGTTCGACCCCCATCGCCTTCACATACCGCAGCCCGCCGGACGAAAACCGGATCGCCTTGGCGATTTTGTTCGCGATGCTAATATCGGAGGTATTGAGATTCACGTTGTAAGCGATGAGAAACTTGCGCGCGCCAACCACGGTTACACCAGCCGTGGGATGCAGCTTAGGTTCGCCGACGTCCGGTTGGCGGTCGTGGTTCTTCTTCAACTCTTCCCGCAGCCCTTCGAACTGCCCTCGCCGCACGTTTTCAAGGTTTACGCGCTCCGGCCTCGTCGCCGCCGCTTCATAAAAAAACACCGGTATCCGGTAGCGCTTCCAGATCTCGTTACCCACCCTCCGCGCCAGCGCCACGCAATCCTCGATGGTCACGCCATCGATAGGAATAAACGGCAGCACGTCCGTCGCGCCCACGCGTGGATGCGCGCCGCTGTGTTTGGTCAGGTCGATCAGATCCATGGCCTTGCCGGCTCCCAGAATTGCCGCTTCCGCCACCGCGTCCGGCTCCCCCGCCAGTGTGACCACCGAGCGGTTAGGATCGGCGTCCATCTCTCGATCCAGCACGTATACGCCCGGGATGCTGCTCATCGCCGCGACAATGGCATCGACCTTCGCGGGGTCTCGCCCTTCGGAAAAATTGGGCACGCACTCAATCAGTCGTTTCATCGTTTCGGTTTTTTGTCCTGTGGTTCCGGCCAATTCGCCGGCAGTTTCGGCTTTCGGTCCGGCAGCGTGGGCCGCTTGTACACGAACACTGGCTTATTCGGATTGCTTGGTGCCTCTGCGGCTTGGCCAGCCGCAGCCGGCGGTTGCGCAGGCTCCATTGACTCTTGTGCTGGTCTGAGGGACCTTGGTGCGGGCCGCGTGGCCCCTGGCAGGGTTTTCAGCGGCCATTGCGGCCCGATCATCGGCTTCATGCCCGAAGGCAGCTGCTTCTGCATCATTTGCGGCGCTGCAACCTCTTGCCGGGGCTTTTCAGTCGGGCCGGTACCCGCTTGCTCTTTCCGGTAGCACTGCACCTGCCAAGCGAACCACGTGAAGCCCCCCACCCACAGCCCTGTAACGATCGCATTGTAACCGCTGAGACCCCCTGCTTTTCCCACGATCGTAACTACCACGCATATAGTTATGAGAAAGGCGTAGAAATATTCTTCGAACAGACTCTTTGTGTTTCGCGGCCCGATCTTGGGAAGGCGCACCTTCCGTACCGGCGTCTTTGAATAATTAGACTTGTTCGGCGGCATGGATTACGCGACCACGTTTCACGGTCATCCAGCAATGGTTCACTCCAAAATAATAGGGAATTTCCCGGTAGTCGGCCACCTCGAATACGCCCATGTCCGCCTGTTTGCCAACCTCCAGTGATCCGATGCTTTTTTCCCGCCGTAGTGCATACGCTGCGTTGATCGTCGCCGCCGTAATCGCCTCTGCGGGAGTCATCCGTAATTGCGTACAGGCCAGCGAGAGAATCATAGGCATGCTCAGCGTCGGACTCGTTCCCGGATTATAGTCCGTTGCCAGCGCGACGATCGCTCCCGCCGCAATGAGCGCCCGCGCCGGCGCATAGTGCCTCAGCCCCAGTTGAAAATCGCAACCAGGTAGCAGTGTCGCGACCGTTTCCGATTTTCCCAGCGCCTGGATGTCGCTCTTGTTCACTTGCTCCAGGTGATCGCAGCTTGCCGCCCGCAGCAGGATTGCCAGCCGCGCCGCGCCCGTCCGCGAAAGCTGTTCCGCGTGCAACCGCGGAGCCAGTCCCCATTGGCGGCCTGCCTGCAGGATGCGTTTCGACTGTACGACCGAAAACGCGCCGCGATCGCAAAACACATCGCAAAACTCCGCCAGCCGGCTCTCTCCGATCTCCGGCAACAGACCTTGCTCGATCAACTGGATGTACCGTTCTGCTGCGCGCGTTTTTACCCGATACTCCGCCGGAACCACGTGCGCACCAAGAAACGTCGACACGATCTCCAACGGCTGCTCCGCCGCTAGCTCTTTGTGCAATCGCAGAATTTTTAGTTCGCTGGCAACGTCGAGTCCATACCCGCTCTTTGCTTCAAGCGTGGTCGTCCCGTACGCAGCGAACTGTTTCAGTGCGGCATGCGCCCGTTTCTTCAAAGCCTCGCTCGTGGCCACGCGCAGCCTCTTCACCGAATTCAGGATTCCGCCGCCCTTCCGCGCAATCTCTTCATAGCTCGCCCCGACAATCTTCAGTTCATACTCTTCCGCCCGGCTCGCCGCATGTATCAAATGCGTATGCGAATCCACAAATCCCGGCAGTACTACGCGTCCGCCCAGATCGAGCTTTTCCGCCGCTCGAGCTTGCGCAAGGGCTTCCACCTCTGCCCGTGTTCCGGCAGCCGCGATCAAGCCGTCGTGCACCAGCAGCGCGCCATCTTTAACCAGGTCCAGGTTGGAAAGAGAATCACCGCGCCGCGGACCGCGTCCGCGTAACGTCAATAATTGCGATGCACCGGTAATGAGAAGGGAATCCGCCAAGGCTTCCCTATTATGCCCAAAACAAAACCGGCAGGACAGGTTTCACCCTTTCCTGCCGATAAGCATCAGCATTCCTTCAGCTTCGAGGCTCGATTCTACGCGCTCGCCGCCTGCCCCTGATGCGCCGGCAAAAACACTTCCTGCACAAAGGCTTCAAGCGTCGTCGGTGTCGTATTCTTCTCCGACCGCCGCTCCAGCGGTTTCATGTATCCGCTGTTGATCGCCGCGGACATTTCGCACAGCAGTTGCGCCATATTCCTGGAGATCCCCATTCCGGTCATCGCCTGGATCACTTGCTCATCCGGCAATTGCAAATACGCGAGGCCTGGTTTTCCAATCGCGAGGCCGATAGTTTTCGCCGCCTCGGCGTACGTCACGTCCCGCGGCCCCAGCAGTTCCTGCGCCTGTTGCCCCTTGAAATCCAGCCGCAGCAGTGCCTCCGCAGCCGCCGCGCCAATGTCCCGCGTCGCAATCATCGCCAGTGGAACGTCGGCGCGAACCGGCCCCGCCATCATGCCGAATCCACGAATGATGCCGATCTGCGCCAGCGTGTTTTCCATGAAGTATCCTGCACGCAGATGCAGCGCATTGAGTCCGCGGACTTGCGCCAGCCGCAATTCCATCTTGTGCAATCCCACAACCGGCCCGGTCTTGTCCGGTTTGTCGGCCCCGACGCTGCTGAGTGTCACCGCATGGGTGACGCCGCCCTTTTCCAGCGCTTTCGCAATGGATTCCGTCACGCGGTCCTGATGCGCGCGAAAATCGGGACTGCTCATGTCCGGCGGAATCAGCGCGTACGCGCCTTGCGCCCCTGTGAACGCCCGGCTCAAGGCATCCGTATCGAGAACGTCCGCGGCAAATGCGTCTGCGCCCCGGCTCACAAACGGCGCCAGTTTGTTGCTGTCCCGGCCGACCACGCGGACTTTCTTGCCCTTGTCGAGCAATTTCCTGGCAACCACAGACCCTGTGTTTCCTCTCGCTCCCAAAATGACGTACATGATTTCCTCCTATCACTGCATGAAGACGATGCAATTTGAAGCAGGAAAGACGCCGCGTGGAATCACGATCACACCAGGAAGCCGTCCAGCTCTACTGCATCGGCACCTTGACGCCCTTTTTCTTGGCGAACAAAATTGCTTCGGGATACCCCGCATCTACGTGCCGCACGACGCCCATTCCCGGATCGTTTGTCAGCACGCGCTCGATGCGCTTCGCCATTTCTTTTGTTCCATCCGCCACGGTCACTTGACCCGAAT
>QHZC01000547.1:5461-6499 GCA_003224515.1 Acidobacteriota bacterium | reverse complement strand
AGCGCTCGGCCACAAAGCGGGAGATTTTCCGCATTCGGAGCGCGCGGCGAAAGAAGTGCTTTCGCTGCCGATGTATCCCGAACTGCGCAAGGAACAGATCGTGCGAGTGGTTGAGGCCGTCGCCGAATTTCTGAAGTGTTGAATTTTGGAAAATTAGAACTTCACTTGCCCAAGTAGAGAAGCGCCAGCAGGAAAACCCAAAGCCCATCCATGAAATGCCAGTAGTAGGAAGTAATTTCGGCGGCTGTCGGAAGAGAGATTTTTGTCTTTTCAAATTTGCGGAAGAAGACAAAAAGCAGCGCGCCGACGCCACCGAGGAGATGCAAGCCGTGGGCCGCAGTGAATATATAGAAGAAACTGCTGGCAGGATTGGTGGCCATGAAAACGCCTTGAGCAACAAGTTGCCGCCAAGCGACGAGCTGGCCGATCAAAAAGAGAGCGCCGAGCCCTGTCGTTACGGTCCACAGTTTGCGGAAGCCGGGGAGATCAAGCCGTGAGAGAGAGCGCCGCGCCCGCTCGAGCGTGAAGCTGCTGGCGATGAGCGCGAGGGTGTTGAGCCAGAGCACGGCGGGGAGATGCACCGGGATCCAGTCGCCGCTCGTGCCTCTGCGCACGAGGAAGGCGCTGGCGAGGGCCATGAAGAACATCAGAATGGAAACAATACCGAGAGTGATGCCGGTGTAGTAGCGATTCGATGAGGGTGTCCCTGGACGGCGGCGCTTGCCGTCGTCGCCGCCATCGCCTCCGCCTGGGGGCGGGGTTGGGCCCCCTCCGCCTCCGATGCCCTCGACGATCAATTCTTCATCCGGAAGTGTGGTTGTGCCCGGCATGGTGATTCTCTATTCTCCAGATTCGCGGGCCTTGGTACGTTGCTCCGGCTCAAGGCGCTGTGGCAAGAAATCTTCGGCCACATCCGGCACGCTGAATTCGTAAGCCCCACGATACACCACCGGGTCGCTCGGGCCAAAACCATCGGCGGGCGGCGGCGAAGGGACGCTCCATTCGAGAGGGGTGGCGCGCCAGGGGTTGCATTCTTCG
>QHZC01000547.1:4766-5401 GCA_003224515.1 Acidobacteriota bacterium | reverse complement strand
CCGGCTGCGGCGACGGAAGCCAACGGAGTGCCCGGCGAAACTCGTGAATGGGCGATCAGCCCAAGCCAGTGCATGGGCATGAAGACACAGTAGACGCCGGCAAAGGTTAGCCAGAAATGAATTTTGCCGAGAGGTTCGTTCAGGCGGCGGCCAAAAAGTTTGGGGAACCAGAAAAACACTCCGCCAAGAATGGCGAATGTCGCCGCTACGCCCATTACGAGATGAAAATGGCCGGTGATGAAATCGTCGCTAACGGCAGCAGCGGCGAGATCATGGCGAGCGAGGAAAATTCCGGAGAGTCCGCCGGAGAGAAAAAGGGAGATGAAACCCAAGGCAAAAAGCATAGCCGTGTTGAGCTGAACGCGCGCGTTCCACAGTGTGCCGAGCCAACTGAGCAGGAGGATCGTGGCGGGCAGTCCGAGAGAAGAAGCCAAAAGCGAAAAGACCAGCGGCGAAAAAGGATTCATGCCGTTGGAGAACATGTGCTGGCCCCAAACGCAAAAACCGAACAGGCCCACGCCGCATAGCGCCAGAACAACGAGGCGTTCCTTGCAAACCGGCTTGCGGGAAAACGTGGAGATGAGATGCGTGATGAGGCCGAAGCACGGAAGCATGGCCACGTAGACGTCCGCTTG
>QHZC01000547.1:0-4751 GCA_003224515.1 Acidobacteriota bacterium | reverse complement strand
GAACCGTGTTCGCTACGACGCCGGTCGGGTGAGTGCTGAGGAAATCCAGCATGGGGAAAAAGTGTGTGCTCAAGAGACGATCGGCGTGCAAGCAGACGCAGGCCGCCAAGAGGATACTGAAAATCAGCATTCCGAGGATGGCGTTGATGAGCCAGGCCCAGACGGTAAGTGGAAGCCGGGGCAGAGTCATTCCCTGGGCGCGGAGATCGATAGTGGTGACGCTGAAATTCAGTGCGTTGAGGAGAGACGCGGCGCAGAAGATGGCAACGCTGACAATCCAGAGCGTGATGGCGGGGTGAGGCCCGAGTTGAGAGAAGACCAAAAACGCGCCGGTCAGGCCTAGGAATGAGGCCACCGTCGCCCAGAACGCGAGGAGGTTCAGCTTGGGAAAGGCCATTTCGCGTGCGCCGATTTGTAGCGGGAGGAAGTAGTTTCCGAAGCCCGCCTGCGGCGCGGCGATGAGCACCAGAAAAAACATCAGTGAACCGTGGAGCGTGGTGAGAGCAGCAAAACGATCAGGCGAATTGCCGAGGCTGGAGAGAAGCGGGAGATGCACTCCCGGCCAGACCAAGTGGATGCGCATGAGCAGGGACATGGCCATACCAAGGAAAACGCTGAAGAGGGCCAGCCAAAGATAATTGAGGCCGATGGTTTTGTGATTGGTGTTGAAGACGTAGCGGGACAGGAAGGCTTCCTGGGGCGATTCTTGGTGACTTGCTCCGCTGTGGTCGTTGGCCATGCGTGCTTTTGGGAAACCCCTGATCCGCCCGAGGATGATTTCAGCCTCGGGAACAGCTCACACTAGATTACATTTTCTCGGGGAATTCAAGCGTGGAAGGAGGGGGCCTCGCAAGAACACAGAATCGGAAAAGGAAAGTGGCCGACCTGAAGGTCGCTGATACAGGGGGAGAAGAGGCGGCAAAGATTACAGATTTCTGAATGATTGCAAGCTCGAGCGCAAGAACGCAAAGCTGGACCGGAGTGTTCTGGCGCTATGGCGCGGCAATGCGGTTTAGATAGAAGCGGAAGAAGGCGTCGGGATTGGAATCGAGACAAACCTGGGCGTTGGGCGAATGGGGGGCGCTCGGAGTGCCTGGGTCTGGGCGAGTAAAGCCCTTGTCGTCCACGCGAATGTGCATGGGTTGGACGGGGCAAAGAGCGGGATTTACGAGGAAGGCGATGGTCATAGGGTCGAAGAGAGTCGGCGTTTCCTGGCCCCACTGGTGGTAGAGCAGGGTGAGGGTGTCGGTGAGCGGAGTGCCCTGGCTGAAGAGGAAGGCGCGCTTGACTTCGTCGAGCTTGAGTTGGGTGGCATCAAGGGGCATGACGAAGAGAGGCACTTCTGAGGCAAAGAGTTTCCGGGCGGAGGAAATGTCATTCAGGATGTTCCATTCGGGTTGCGGGGGCTGGGGCGGCCCGAAGCCGAGGTCGCCGTAGCCGCGCTTGATGGAGCCGCCCATGATGATGACGCGCTTGAGCTTTCCGAAGGTGGACGGGTCTTTGTCGATGGCGGCGCCGAGATTCATAAGAGGTCCGATCGCGATCAAGGTAATTTGGCCCGGGTAGCGGCGAATCTGTTCGAGAAGGAAGGTGGCGGCATCCCGGTGGGAAGGCTTGGCAAAGTGGCCGCCTTCGGCGTAGCGACGCTGGGTAAGCGTGGTCTTGGGCGGCGTGGGCGCGCCGATGGCTACGGGGATGTCCGGGCGGCCGACTTCGGCGAGGATTCGGGGCTGCGCAGGGCCAGCGCGAGGGCGAAGGCGTCGTCGATGTCGTCCCCAATGTCGGTATCGAGGATTACTTTTTCGGGGAAGGCGGGAGTTGGAGGGGATTGGCCGTGGCAGAGGGGCGCGGGCATCAGCATTGCACAAAGCAGGATGCCGGTGAGGATTGAGGGGAGTTTCAACATGGGCGGCCGCTTGGGCTCCGTTGGGTGCGGTGTCCGATTGGGATAAACAAATTTTCCTGCGGAAAATTTGGTGCGGTCGAGAGGACTCGAACCTCCACGCCTTGCGGCGCTAGCACCTCAAGCTAGTGCGTCTGCCAGTTCCGCCACGACCGCGATGAGTTCCATCGTAAAGGCAATAGTGCAGGGTGTCAAATGAGCGGTTCGAGAATGCAATTTCGAACCAGTTAGGGCTTCTTCGGCTGCGCGGGAGCTGGCTGCGAAGCCGCCGGAGGCTGAGAAGCAGGGGCGTTGGATTGCGGCGCTGATGGCGTCGCGGCTTTGGCGCGGGCTTTGAAACCCGTTCAAGGATCGAATTGCCCTGCCCAACGGCCTTATCTGTGCGCAGCACCATGGCCATCGCGCACAGCATGAACATGACGGCGCACCACGTCGTGGCTTTCGACAGAACGTTTGCCGCGCCGCGCGGACCAAAAGCCGTCTGGCTGCCTGCCCCGCCGAAGGCGCCGGCGAGGTCTGCAGCCTTGCCGCTCTGCAGCAAAACGACCACAATCAACACAAGACAATTGGCGATGAAAAATGTTGGCAACAACCAGAAAAACCAACGCGAGTCCGCCAGTCTCCATCCTGCCACGATAATTCCGGCGCCGATCAGCAGCGCGACAGCCCACTTCATCCAACCTGGCATTTCAAAAACCTCACTCAAAACGTAAAGATGGCGGGATAAATCCGCCTGTAGAAAAGCGATAACACAAATAGCCGGCCTCGGAAGGCCGACCCTAGAACAACCGAGAGGCCAGGCACGAAGGGGCGTTACCCAAAATTCACGAGCGCGGCGAACGACTTCGGGTCGAGGCTCGCTCCGCCCACGAGAGCGCCATCCAATTCTTCCTGCGCCATCAACCCCTGAATATTGTCAGGCTTGACGCTGCCGCCATAGAGAATTCGAAGGGCCGAAGCGCGACGGACGGAGAACTTCTCCCCCGCGCATCGTCGGAGCAACCGATGAGCGTCGGCGGCAATTTCCGGGGACGCCGTGCGGCCCGTGCCGATGGCCCAAACCGGTTCATATGCAATCAGAATACGGGAGAACTCTTCCGGGGTCAACGTGCCAGGGCCTCCGCTGAATTGCCGGCTGAGAACCCGCTCGGCGAGGCCAGCGTCACGGTCTTCTTGCGTTTCTCCCAGACAGACGATGGGAGTGAGGCCGCTAGCCAAAGAAATCAAGGTCTTCTTGGCGACATTGTCATCCGTCTCACGAAAAAGCTGGCGGCGCTCAGAGTGGCCGATGATGACGTAGCGGCAGCCGGCTTCGGCAAGCATGGGGGCCGAGACTTCGCCGGTGAAAGCCCCTTCCTTGCTCCAGGAGACGTTCTGGCCCGCGATGGCGACGCGGGAGCCTTTCACGGCCTCGACTGCGGTCGATAGCGCCGTGAACGGCGGGGCGACGACGATGTCGCAGTGCCTTGCGGTGGCAACGAGCGGAAGGAACGAAGAGAAAAACGCGCGAGTGTCCGCGAGCGTTTTGTACATTTTCCAATTGCCGGCGATTACGCGGCGACGCATGTAGGCCTCCAATAAATGAAAAGATAACCGAGAGACGCCGAGAGGCTTCGCAGAGAAGAACGGGAATCATTTGTCGGTTAGGGCTTCGACGCCCGGGAGTTTGCGTCCGCCGAGAAATTCGAGCGAGGCGCCGCCGCCGGTGGAGATGTGTGAAATTTTGTCCGCGACACCGGATTGATGGACCGCGGCGACAGAGTCACCGCCACCGACGATGGAGGTGGCACCGTTGCTGGTGGCTGCGGCGACGGCTTTGGCCACTTCCAGTGTGCCCTGGGCGAAAGCAGGCATTTCGAATACGCCCATGGGACCGTTCCAGACGATCGTCTTTGCCGTGGCGATTTTCAGGCGATAGGTGTCGATGGTCTTGGGACCGATATCGAGCCCCATCCAGCCGTCGGGGGTGGCAGAAACGGGCAGCGTCTGTGTAGCAGTGCCTGGTTTGAATTCGGCGCCGACGACGTGATCGACAGGCAGGAGAAGGGCGAATTTCTTCTTTTGCGCTTCGCTGCGAAGACGTTTTGCCAGGTCGAGCTTGTCGTCTTCGACGAGCGACTTCCCGATGGGCTGCCCTTCGGCTTTGAGAAAGGTATAGGCCATGCCGCCGCCAATGAGCATGGCGTCGGCGATCTTCATCAGGTTTTCCACGACTTCGATCTTGTCGCTGACCTTGGCGCCGCCAAGAATGGCAACAAAGGGGCGCGCGGGATTGCTGACCGCATCACCCAGGTACTTCAGCTCTTTTTCCATGAGCAGGCCGGCGGCGGATTGCTGGACAAAACGCGTGATGCCGACTACGGAAGCATGGGCGCGATGCGCGGAGCCGAATGCATCAGAGACGAAACGGCCGTCCGAGAGAGCGGCTAGCTGTTTCGAAAAGGCTTCGTCGTTTTTTTCTTCTTCGGGATGGAAGCGGACATTTTCGAGCAGGAGGATGCCGCCTTCAGCGAGCGATTTGCTCTTGGACTCAGGAACGGGGCCGACACAGTCGGAGGAAAAGCGAACTGGCCGGCCGATGAGTTCTTCGAGCTTTTTGGCGACCGGGAGGAGCGAGTATTTCGGGTCGGGGCCACCTTTCGGGCGGCCGAGATGCGAAGCGAGCACGATGCGCCCGCCTTTTTGTATGGCGAGGCGGATTGTCGGGAGCGATTCGCGAATGCGGGTGTCGTCGGTGACCACCCCATCTTTGAGCGGAACGTTGAAGTCCACGCGAATGAAGACGCGCTCTCCGCGAAGGTCCAGATCGGTGATGGTGAGCTTGTTCATGATTTCGTGACCTGTGATT
>QHZC01000090.1:24299-30919 GCA_003224515.1 Acidobacteriota bacterium | reverse complement strand
CGGCAGCCGCCGCTTGAAGGCACGCCAGAAGAGCCAGGAAAACAGAGCAGATCGACCGGTTTCTCATCAGCATGATCTTTGCACATTACCATCGCACCTTGGCGCGCGGGAGTGGGGGATTCAACAGAAAGGCAGGCTGAAAACAAAGTGCGCCCCGGCCGGGTCGGGACGCACTTTGCGGGGCGTCCTAGTAGTACAGTTTCAAAGCAAACTGGATCTGCCTCGGATCGTGTGGAGCATCACGAGTTGAGCCGATTTCGCCAAAGGTCTTACTGGTGAAGTCCGTCGATCCACCGATCGCGACAACGCCGTTGCCCCCGAATCCAGGAGCATTAAAGTTCGGGTGGTTGAAAATGTTAAACATTTCCGTGCGAAACTGGAGGCGCATACGCTCGTTGAACGAAACGTCCTTGAAGATCGAGAAGTCCAGGCGGTGGAATCCCGGTCCCGGTATCTGGGCAGGTGGGCCTCCCAATGTGCTAAGGCCGCAATTCGTCGCCACACCAAGTACCAAGGTACAAGCGAGAGGCTGAGCGAAGGCCGCCGGGTTCCCAATCCAGCTCAGTTTGCCATTCGAGTCGGTGTGCAGTCCAAGTTTCGGGCTCTGACCGCCAACGAGAAGATCATAGCACCCCGTCCCCTTGCCCGTGCTCGAAGGACAATTGAGGGTAATCGGTTGGCCGCCTTGGAGCGTCGCGATCCACAGGACACTCCAGCCTCCGACCAGCTTGTCCGTAGCACCGCCAGCGTTGTTCAGGAAGTGCTTGCCCTTGCCGAAGGGCAGTTGGTAGCCGCCGCTGAAGTGGAAGACATTCCGGATATCGAAAGAAGCCAGGCCGTAATCACCTTGGATTCCGAAACCTGGAACGTACGGAGCACGGTAGCCCTTCAGGCTACCTCCGTTGAGCAAGTCGCCAGCGTCCGAGCGCGTCTTGGAGAATGTGTAGGTGGCCAGGAAATTCAACCCGCCCGCAAATTGCTTCTCAACCTTGGTCTGCAGAGCATGGTAGACGCTGTCGCCCTCAGTCGCGGCATAACTCGCGCCCTCCCCGAAATCCGAGAACGGCAAGAAACTACTGAAAGGCGTGGTGCTCGGCAGGTTGGTAGGCACGATCTGGCGGACGTGGTTGGAGCCTGGAAAGGACTCCAGATGACGCGCCAGCGAGGTCACGTAACCGGCTTGCACGGACATCGAAGGAGTAAGTTGATATTGCATGGTCAAGTTGCCGCCCATCGAGTAGGGAGTGAGGTAGTTGAACTGAATACCGCGCAGAGCCAGGCCGCTGGCAATGACCCGAAGGGGATCCAGTGGAGTGCAGGAAAATCCCGTTTCCAGTGTTGCACTTCCAATGGGTGTTGCTCCTGTCGAGGTGCATCCAGAATAGGTGACGGGGTGGCCGGCGTCGGGCGGTTGGAACTGGAAATTGAACTGGAAAGGATAGTTTTCCCCGAGGTTCGGTGAAAACCCGCGGTTCTCGAAGCCGTTGTAGAAAATGCCAAACCCCCCGCGAGCGACGAGCTTGGAGCTGAGCTGATAGGCAAAACCTATGCGCGGAGCAAAATTCGTCTTCTGCGAGTGGCCGAGTCCACTACCATAAGCATTCGTAGCGAGGCACTTGATGCCGTCTGCCGCGAGCAAAGTGGTGAAGCTCACAGAGACGAAGGTGTTGTCGCAGGAGTTCTTGCCCCCCGGCATTAAGTAGGTTGGAGCATTGAGCGGGCCGCCCGACGGAATAAAGTTGGCTTGATTCCCATGGTGCTCAAGAACCAGCCCAAAGAAGTCCCAACGCAAGCCTAGGTTCGTTCCTCCGTCATCGTCATTTCCCGAGGGACCGCCGACGTAATCAGGAAAATTAGGTCCAGTTCCCAGACTGCTTATAGCGGGAGTCAGTAAGAATTGAGCGCGACCTGTCTCGCCCTTTCCGACGCCAGGGATTTCTGTGTACAGACCACTGTAATCAAATTGGCCGCGAGACCACGGAGGCTGCAGGGTTGAGAACTTAACGTGTTGAAACTCGAAACCCATTTTGAATGTGTGCTTGCTGTAGATTTTGGTGACATCGTCGGTCACCTGGAATGTCGATCTGACTTCATCGGAAGGCAGGAAGGCATTACTTCCCAGGGTGGCTAGCCCGCTGATTCCGAAGGCGGGAAGTCCGCCATTTTCAGCCAACTGAGGAATGTCCATCACGCCGCCTTGCGTAAGAGGAAGGTTGCTTAGATCATTGGCGCGAGGGGAAACTCTCGTGGTGTGGAGGTAGCTCAATCCCGCGCGGGCTTCGTTAATCAGGGTTGGAGAGATGGTATGGGTCCAGCCCAACGCACTTTGCTGAGCGTTCGCGGTCTGATTGCCTTCTTGGAATCCACCGCCGTCGGGTATGCCTCCAAAAATGCCAGGGATGAGTTGCGGGTCGTCCACATAACTGAATCGGAAGAACAAGGCGTCTTTTTGGCTAAAAATGATGTCCAGCCGAGAGTCAAACGCATTGCGCTCTTCCCTCAAGGCCGGTGAATCGGCGAAATTAGAGAAAAGCGAATTGACGGCATTGTCCGTTGGCAGGGGATACAGATTCAACAGCTTGATGGCGTTCTGATCCAACCGCCCGGAAGGAATTTGATTTAGGTTGCAGCCGGCGAGGGTGAAGACGAAGTTGGCCGCCGCGGACCCACATGTGCCGAAGGGATCGCGGACAAACACGCCGGGAGAGATCTGACGCGTGGTTGCCGGGTCCAGAATGGTACCGGTCGGCATTGTGCGACCCAAAGCGTCAGTCTGCGTCCCCGATTGAGCAACAATCAGGTCTGAGAAATCGGTATAGGCATTAGCGGGACTTGTCCCTCGCTCGAGGAGGCTGGGCACGGAACCCTGATGAACCGTGCCCTGAATTCTGCGCAGACCTTCATAGTCGCCAAAGAAAAAGACTTTGTTTCGGCCGTCAAACAGGTGCGGGATTTTGACGGGTCCGCCGGCGGACAGTCCGAACTGATTCTGGCGATATTCCCCTTTTTTGTTGTTATTGGCGTTTTCAAAGAAGTCCGCGGCATCAAGCTTATCGTTTCGCAGAAATTCCCAGAGGGTGCCATGCAGTTCGTTGGTGCCCTGCTTGATGGTGGCATTTAAAATGGCGGCTCCGGAGCGGCCGAACTGCGCGCTAAAGCCCGTAGTTTGAACCTTGAATTCCTGAATGGCATCGACCGGGGGAAGGACGACAAAGTTCGTTCCGTTCAGGAAGTCCACGGTGTCTGAATTGTTGTCAATGCCATCGAGCAGATAGTTGTTCTGCGCCGGCCGAAGGCCGTTGGCGGCGAAAGCACCGGTAGCCGCATTGCCGCGGGTGTCCGCTTGAGGAGTATTCACACCCGCAGCGAGCTGGGCAAGGAACGTGAAATTCCGCCCATTCAAGGGAAGATCATTGACGTTGCGAGAATCCACTACCTGCCCTACAGAACCGCTCTGGGTTTCGAGCACCGGAGGGGCAGACGATACCTCTATGACCTCGGTCACGGCGCCCGGTTTCAGTGCGAAATTGATCACCACATCCGCACCCACGTTGACTGCGACATTGGTTTGCGTGGTGGTCTGGAATCCCTGGAAAGACGCGGTGAGCTTATAACTCCCGATTTTGACCGGGGTGAACTTGTAACTTCCGTCAGGTCCTGTGGTGGTCGAGAGGGTCGCGCTCGTGCCTTCGTTCGTCAGCGCAACTTTGCCGCCGCTGATCGGAGCCCCCGAGGCGTCCGTGACGGTCCCCAAGATGGTGCCGGTGTCAACTTGGGCGTGGAGAGGTTCGGCGCGCAAGAACAGAAACATCATCACCGCGGTCATGGTCAAGAGTCTTCGCAGGATCCCAGATGAAATGCGATTCATAGCCGTTCCTCCTCAGTCCCTCCGCTCCCATAGGCAGCGAGCCGCCCGAGGTCTGTCATTTAGGCCAACCCCTCGACGGCGGCAAAGGAGCGAATGATCCATTCCCCAAGCCCTCCGCATACCGCTTTTGCGGGCGGCAACTTGACCGATGGCCTGATCGAACGCGCGAAGCAAAATCGCATTGCGCTTCACGGCACCAACGTCAATTTTTCTTGACACCCCCGGGCCACAGCATGGATGCAAGCGGCGATCCCCATCGGGCCCGCAAACCACTTAAGCGCTTAACCTAGTGCGCCACCTGTTACACCGTTCATTGCATGTTGTCAAGCAATTTTCTTCATCTATACTTCGCGTGTCGCGGGCATACTCTTGAACTGCGGAGATAGATCCGAACCGCCTGCGGTCGACGGAGTGATCGGATTATGGGTTTAACCATTCGTGATGTAGCGAAGGCCGCAGGCGTCTCCACCGCCACGGTCTCCAACGTCTTAAACAAGACGGGCAAAGTGGGCCGGCGCAAACACCTGCTGGTGCTCTCGGCGGTCAAGCGTCTCGGGTACTTCCCGAACGTTCATGCACGGCACCTGGCCTCGCGCGACAGCCGGACGCTGGGAATCATCGTATCGGACATCGAAAATCCGTTTTTCCCTGAAGTGATCAAGAGTTTCGAAGTCCGCGCCCGCCAGCTTGGTTACGACGCCATTCTCAGCGACACCAACTATGACCCGCGCAGAACCCGAGAGGCCGCCGAGAGAATGTTGGAGCACAACGTTCGCGGCGTTGCCGTCATGACCTCCGAAATCAGCTTGCGATTGATTCACGAACTTGCCCGAAGAAGGATTGCCGTAACTTTCCTCGACCTCGCGCCGGTTCGGGGATACATGAGCAATTTGAGAATTGATTACTTCTCGGGAGTCCATCAAATCGTCAACTACCTCTATAACCATGGACACCGGCGAATTGCCTTCATCGCCGGGAGGCCCAGGCTCAAGTCCAGCCATGCTCGCCTGGAAGCGTACGAAAAGTGCATGCTGGATTTGGGGCGGGAGCCGGGACCGATTCTGCCCGGCGACTTGCGCTTCGAAGGTGGCTATGCGGCGGGCTTGGCTATCGCCAAACTCTCTCCCAGGCCAACCGCCTCGATGGCCGTCAACGATCTCACTGCCGTAGGCGTCATCAAGGGCCTATTGAAAGCCGGGTGCCGCGTCCCGCAGGATGTTTCTGTTACCGGCTTCGACAACACGCGCCTGGCCGAATATAGCAACCCCTCGATCACCACGGTGGACGTACACCGTGACATGCTCGGCAAGATGGCGGCCGACGCTCTTCATGAACTCTCCTGCTCAGCGAATCCGCAGGGCAGGGAATATCAGATTCCCGCCGAGCTGATTTTGGCGGATTCTTCAGGACCCGCTCCCACCGAATAAGCGTTCCTTGATAGAGTTAGTTCGGGCAGATGGCGCGTTACAAGGTCGGAAACCATAATTTTTCACGTCGAACCTTCCTCAAAGGGATGCGCTGGGCACCCGTGCTTTTTCTTCCCGCACCAATCCAAGCGTTGCCCTTCCGGCCGGGGACCTTACAGACCTCCGAGGACGGGCAGCGAAGTTTCCCCTTCGCCGATTTTCGTGTTAACCCCCACTATCCCGCGAAGTCGCCACTGAATGATGTTCTCGGCCGCGTCGTGCCCGGCGCGGATGAGTACGTCACGGAGAAGCATGCTTTTGAAATCATGCGGATCCTCGGCGAATGGAGCCAAGGTCTTAAGGCCGCGCCGCCCGCTCTCGCCGTTTTGGCGAAATTCCTGCACGCTTCGATCGAGGCCACTCCGCTGGTTCCAACCGAGGAAAAGACTCTGCGTAGGGAGAGTGGCATCGACGTATTTCGACGGTGGTTTTCGACCCCGGTGGTAGCGCGCCGCGAGCGATTTCTCGAGGAGATCGAGAGCTACCTGGCCCCCATCGTACATGTGGAGACGGCTGAATTCGAAATTGTCGGGATCCGGCAGAGCGCAGGGTCATCGCCGACGGTCGACCTCGACATTCGGTATGACCTCGTCGGCACGCGGACGGACCTGGGGCGCGAGGAGCGCATTGGACACTGGCTGACTCAGTGGACGCGCGATGAAGCAAATCCGTGGCGAGTCCTCCGATGGGTGGCGACGGAGGAAATCCTCAGCCGGGCGCGCGAGCCGGTTTTCATTGACATTACTTCTCAAGCTCTGGGCCAAACGGAATCATACAAAAATCAAATGGTTCACGGAGTTGATTGTTGGCGCACGGTTCTGGACGGAGCCTGCGGCATTGACGTATACGGAAACAACGGTTTGGCCGTGGGAGACTTCGACGGCGACGGACGGGATGACCTGTATGTCTGTCAGCCTGCGGGACTTCCCAACCGGCTCTATCGCAATCGAGGCGATGGAACGTTCGAGGATGTGACTGAAAAATCCGCGGTGGGCGTGCTGGACGGTAGCGCTTGCGCTCTGTTCGCGGATTTCGACAATAAGGGGCTTCAGGACCTTCTGGTGGTTTCGGGCAGCGGCCCGCTTCTCTTCCTGAACCAAGGGAACGGAAAGTTCTTACTCAAACGCGATGCCTTCCAGTTTGCGCGGCCTCCCCAGGGGACTTTCACACACGCGGCCATCGCTGACTACGATGGCGATGGACGTCTGGACATTTATTTCTGCCTGTACAGCTATTATGTGGGGCTCGACCAGTATCACTATCCCGCTCCTTATTTTGACGCGCGC
>QHZC01000090.1:17952-24165 GCA_003224515.1 Acidobacteriota bacterium | reverse complement strand
CGAAACAATCTCTACCGCAACAATGGCGACGGGACGCTTACCGCGGTCCCTAGCGAAGCGGGCGTCGCGGACGTTGGGGCGGGAATGAGCGCCTGTTGGTTCGATTTCGACAACGACGGGAAACAGGATATCTACGCTGCTGCTATGTGGTCCGCCGCTGGAATGCGAGTTTCAGAACAAAACTGTTTTCATGAAAAAGAACCTGAGAATATCCGGGCGCTTTATCGCCAACACGCGCGCGGCAATTCGTTATATCGAAACCAAGGAAATGGCAAGTTTCAAAACGTAAGTAGCCAGGCGGGCGTGGAAATGGGCCGCTGGGCCTGGTGTTCGGACGCCTGGGATTTTGATCACGATGGCTATCTGGACCTGTACATTGCGAACGGCTATATTTCGGGGCCCGAGACTGCGGCCCTGGATAAGGGCGACCTTTCCAGTTTCTTCTGGCGACAGCTGGTAGCGAAATCGCCCCCGAACCCCACCCCGTCGTTGAATTACGAGCAGGGGTGGAACGCCATCAATGAACTGATTCGATCGGACAGCTCCTGGAGCGGTCGTGAGCGGAATGTTTTCTACGCGAATAATCACGACGGCACGTTCTCGGAAGTCTCGGGCACGGTTGGATTGGACTTGCTGGAGGACAGCCGCTCGTTTGCACTCGCCGACCTGGACCAGGACGGACGATTGGAAGTCGTGCTGAAAAACCGGAACGCGCCGCAACTTCGGATTATGCGCAACGCCATGAAGGAACTCGGCCACTCCATCGCATTCCGTTTGCGCGGGCAAAAGAGCAACCGCGATGCGATCGGGGCGGCCGTAACAGTCGAAGCCGAAGCGCATCGCCAGACGAAATACCTACAGGCTGGTTCCGGATTTCTATCGCAGCACAGCAAGGAGCTTTTCTTTGGCGTTGGAAAAATCCAACGAACCATCCACGCCTTGATCCGTTGGCCCAGTGGCTTGACTCAGGTCTTCGAGCGCCTACCGGTAGACCATCGAATTGAAATTCAGGAAGGCTCCAAAGATTTTCTGGCTAGGCCCTTTAGAGATTCACCCCCTTCTTATCGGCAAGCGGGAGAACCTCAGAAGCCGGAACTTTTGCCTTCGTCGGCTGAGACTTGGCTCATCGAGCCGCTGAGCGCGCCGGAGTTTTCCTTGCCCGACTTCGCCGGCAACATGAGGGATCTGCGGTCGTTCCGAGGCGGCACGCTACTTCTCCACTTTTGGGCAACCGCTTCGCCGCCCTGCCGGGAACAGTTGCGACTGCTCCAGCATTACCAAGCGACGCTCACCACAAACGGCCTGCACATCCTGGGCATTAACGTCGATGACCCTGGCGATCGACAAGCGGCGCGATCACTCGCCGCCAAAGAAGGGCTGGGCTTTCCCAACTTGCTCGCCACGCCGGAGGCGGCCGGCATCTACAACATCATCTATCGCTACCTGTTCGATCGTCGCAGGGATCTGCCGATTCCGGTTTCTCTGCTCCTCGATAAGGACGGCATGATCGTTAAGGTTTACCAGGGGGCGGTGCATCCCGAACGGTTGGTGGAAGATCTGCGATTGGTCCCGAGCACTCCAGCCGTTCGGAGAGCGCTTCCTCTGGGCGGAGTGCTCTATCAGGGTGCCTTTCAACGCAACGATTTCACTTATGGCGTGGCGATGTTCCAGCGCGGTTATCTGGAGCAGGCGGCGGTGTCCTTCAAGCAGGTTATCGCCGCCAAGCCGCAAGAACCCGAAGCCTATTACAATTTGGGAACGCTGTATCTCCGAAGAAACGCTTTCCCTGACGCGCGCCAATACCTCGAGCAGACCCTGAAGCTCCGTCCGAACTATCCGGAAGCGTGGAACAATCTAGGAATGCTGGCTGCCGAGGAAGGTCGGACCGACGAGGCCATCCGCAACTTCAAACAGTCTTTGCTCCTCAAGCCGGGCTATGCCATCGCGCTTGTAAACCTCGGCAACATCTATCGGCGGCAGGGAGCCTTTGCGGAAGCAGAAGAACTCCTACGCCGCGCGCTCGAAATTTCACCGGATGACCCGGAAGTCAACTACAGCCTCGGAATGCTCTACGCCCGGCAAGACCAGCTCGAACACGCCGCGCGCTATCTGGAAAAAGCGGTGACCTTGCGTCCGGATTATCCCGATGCGCTGAACAACTTGGCGGTGCTCTTTGTTCGTGAACGGCGAAACTCCGACGCAGAAGAGAGATTCAAGACCTGCATCCGCGTGGCCCCCGAGTTTGACCAGGCCTATCTCAATCTTGCTCGCCTTTACGTGATCTTGGAAGAAAAGCAAAAGGCCAAAGAGGTGTTGCTCGAGCTGCTGCAGCAACAACCGCAGCACAAGGTGGCTCAGAAAGAATTGGAGATGCTACAGTGACTTTCTGACGCCTCTAATCACAGCGCACGTAAAATCGGCGCTTCAATGTTGCATCCATCCCGGCTCGCTGGCAGCAGCTCTAAATGGAGCGGAATCCTTGCCCTTGCCGTGATTCTTCTATTTCCGACAGTGGCTCCCGCCCAGCAATCTGTTCCCGCGAAGAAAAATGCTCAGCCATCCTCGAAGATCCAGCCGCAATACCGGGAAGTGGAGGAACTGCTTCGCCAAGGTTTGATCGAACAAGCCAAAGAGAAAGTCCAGGAAGAGCTCTCACGGAATCCCTCGAGCGTGGAGGGTTACAATCTATTGGGTATTATTTACAGCGATCAAAAGGATTACGCGAATGCCTTCGAGGCGTTCCAGCGTGCGTTGCAGCTCGACCCCAACTCCACCAGGACCAGGAACAACCTCGGGAACGTTTACGTCGCCCAGGAAAAGCTGGGGCGCGCGGAGAAAGAGTTCCGGGAAGTTTTGCGCCTGGACCCCGGGAATCGCGATGGGAACTACAACTTGGGCCTGGTGCTGATGGCCAAAGGCGCGCCTTCCGAGTCCATTACCCACTTTCTGCGTGTGCGCCTTGAAAGGGGCAAGAGAGCTTTCCGCCGAAAATGAGAGAGATGTCCAGCTGCATTTCACGCTTGGTGTGCTTCTGGCCTCCGAAAAACAATACCGCGCTGCGCAACTCGAGCTGGAAAAGGCCAACGCCTTGCAGCCCGAAACCTTGGAGATTTTGGATAACCTCGGACAGGCTTATCTTCGCAGCGGCGCATACGCGAAGGCCGAGCTGGTGTTGAACCGAGCGCTGAAACTGAAACCTGATTCGCCCGAAACCCTCTACTTGATGGCACAAGTCTATTCCGATCAGACCCGCGCCGTCGATGCCCTTGATTTGTTAATGCGCGCCCATAAGCTGGCTCCCGAGAATACCGACGTCATTTTTCTGCTGGCCAGGGTCAGCATGTCCCAGAATTACTTCGAAGATGCCATCCCCCTGCTGGAATTGGGCCTGAAGATCGCCCCAAAGAGAGCCGATCTCCACGCCGCGCTGGGCGAGAGCTATTTCATGTCCGGGAAGTCAGAAAAGGCCATCGAAGAGTTCCGAGCACTGATCGAATTGGACCCCATTGCACGATCGTACGCTTTTATGGGTCTGTCTTACCGCAATCTACGACCGTTCGATGAAGCCCGGAAGTACTTTGAGGAGGGTCTCAAGCAAGATCATTACAACGCTTCTTGTTTGTTCAATCTCGGCTATATCGAGGAGCGGCAAGGAAATCACCAAAAAGCCGAGCAACTTTTTCAAGAGGCTTTGCGGTCCAAGCCTGATTATTCCGAAGCGCTGCTGGAGTTGGCAAATCTGCGAATCGCCAGCAAGAGATTTGAGAGGGCCGCGGTGCTGCTTCGAAAATATGTGCGCGTCAGCCGCGAGCCTGCCGCCGGATACTACAAGCTCGCAATGGTGGAGAGAAGTCTTCATCAGCTAGAAGCCGCCGAAAGAGATTTGCGTGTATTTCAGACTCTTTCAAAAGACGCTCGAACCGGTCCGTATCCGTACCAGCATCTTTTCGACTACCTGGATAATCGCTCCACGCTTGCTCCTGAAGCGCGCACTCAGCTGGACCTCGCCGAACTTAGCGAACAGATCCAGAAACATCCAGACCAGCCTCAAGACCTATACCTGCTGGCCGAAGCTTATCTAAAACTCGGGAAATTCGAGGAATCTCGAAAAACCATCGCGCAGCTGGACCAGTTAAGTTCCGGCGATTACCGTACCCAGACGGGTGTGGGTGTTCTGCTGGCCCGGTACCGTTTGTATGATGATGCCATCAAACATTTCCAAACGGCCTTGGGCGCAAATCCCGACTCGGACGATGTGAAATTTGATCTGGCCAATGCTTACTTCCGTAGGGGCCTCTATCGGGAGGCCCTCGAAGCTGCAGCGCAAGTTTCCGCACCGGGCCAGCATGACGACGCCTTCCTGGCTTTGCTCGGAGATATCCACTCGCATCTTGGTGACATTGCCAGGGCTTCAAAAATCTACCGGGACGCCATCGCTCGAAATCCCGACAATGACCAATATTACCTCTCGCTGACGCTGATCGAACTCCGGCAAAACGACGTCGCTGGCGCCGAGGAAACCTTACAACAAGGTTTGAAACGAATCCCGGGCTCCGGGAAAATCCTCTGGGGCTTGGGGCTTGTTGCGGCCCTCGAAGGCAGAACGGCCGAAGCCGCGGAGCGCCTGGAGCGGGCCGTGGAGCTGTTGCCAGAATGGTCGGGGAGCTATTCGACGCTGGGCGTCTTTTATTACCAAACCGGGCAAATTGCCAAAGCCCGGGAGGTGTTGGATCGTTTCAAGAACAGCAACGCGGGCGGGCTCGATTTGAATCGGATTGAGGACGTGCTAGCCCGCGCCCCGGGGGCGCCTTCTGCCGCAGGGGAACCCATGCCCATGGTTGCCAGGCAGCAGCTACTTCAGCTGGCGCTGGCGGTCGCTGAGCGGACGCTCTAAGAGTGCGAGCCGAACTTCGTGTCCGAGAACTTCTCGTTGAGCGTGCCGATTGCCGGCGCTAGAATGCTGGGGGCGGATTGAAAAGTCGAAGTTTTGCGAGCGTCATTACTGCGCTTCTGACCGAGAACCGGCCCCGAGGCAACCCGGGAATGGGGGAAAAATCGAAAACAGTAAGGGGGCTCTGGGACCTAAGTTCAAGGCAGTTCTGATCCTCATCGCGGTCATCGGTTTGACGATTCATCTCCAGGCCCCCGACGGGCAAGCCCTGAGAATCGAGGACCGTCGCACAACTGTCCGGTTTACCGACGTTCGAGCGGCAGCCGGAATCAGTTTCCTTCAGGACGGGACGCAAACTGAGGAAAAGTATTACCTGGAGACCATGGGGACAGGCGTTGCTTGGATCGATTATGACCAGGACGGCCTGATGGATCTCTTCTTTGTGCAATCCGCGGCCACCGACATTTACAAACCAACGCGTCCTTTGCGCTCGGCGCTGTACCGCAATAATGGTGATGGAACGTTTACCGACGTCACGGAGAAAGCCGGCGTGGGCGGAGCCGGACATTACGGCCAGGGCGTTGCCGTCGGGGACTTCGACAATGACGGCTACCCTGATCTTTACGTGACCGGCTACGGCCGTGCCATTCTCTACCACAATAACGGCGATGGCACGTTCACCGACGTTACCACCACGGCCGGCGTTGCCGACGAAGGCGGATGGTCCACGAGTGCAGGATGGTTTGACTACGACAAGGACGGCTGGCTGGACCTGGTGGTCTGCAATTACATCGAGTGGAAGCCGAAAACTAATCTTTGGTGTGGCGAACACCGTCCCGGTTACCGTTCCTACTGTCATCCGGGGAACTACAAAGGGCAGAAGACCAAGCTCTACCATAACAATCACGACGGCACTTTCACCGACGTGAGCGCTGCGTCGGGTGTTGGCAAGGCGGAATCCAAAGGCATGGGTGTGGTTCTAGCGGATTTCAACAACGACGGCTGGACGGACCTCGCCATCGCCAACGATTCGTGGCCGAATTTTCTGTTCATTAATAAGCACGACGGAACATTTGAGGATGTTTCGCTGGTGTCCGGGATGGCGGCGAGCGAGGACGGCCGCTACGAGGCTGGAATGGGGATCGACGCCGCGGACGTGGATGGCGACGGCTGGCAAGACGTATATGTCACGCACCTTGATTTCGAAATGAATCGTCTGTACCACAACAACCAGAATGGAACTTTCGATGACCTCACATTTCGCTCTGGAATCGGGAACAAGGCCTTTGGGCTGAGCGGGGTGGCCATGAAGTTCGTCGATT
>QHZC01000090.1:10528-17851 GCA_003224515.1 Acidobacteriota bacterium | reverse complement strand
AAGGGCCTGTTCGACAAAGTTTCAGACTCCCTGGGTCCTGATTTCATGCGTCCCATCGCCGGGCGCGGCCTGGCTACCGGGGACTTCGACAATGACGGCGACATCGACATCGCAACGAATAATCGCGGAGACTATCCGTCGCTCTTGCGCAACGACGGCGGAAACGCCAATCACTGGCTGGAAATCCTGTTGATCGGAACCCGCTCCAACCGTGACGGCCTCGGCTCTTCCTTGAAGCTGACTTCCGAGGGCTTCGTGCACGTAGAACAAGCCAAGGGTGGGATGAGTTATATGTCGGCCAGTGACCCCCGGATTTTGTTTGGCCTGGGGAAGCGCGCAAAGATCAATTCGCTGGAAATTGCTTGGCCGAGCGGGCAAGTGGACCGGTTGAGGAATGTACCCGTGGACCGAATCATTGCGGTCAAAGAAGGCACAGGAATCGTGCCGCGAGCGTTTCCAAAGATAGTCAGCAAATGAATCTACCGCGACGGCGTTTTCTTGGTTCCTCCCTCGTCCTTCTCCACTTTGGAATTGGAGGCGCGCGACACTCCTTGAGGCCACCGCTCCAGCGAATCCCCCCCGGGCGTCCCAAGTCGTGTTCGTCGACGCAGCCCGGGAGGCCGGTCTGAATGCCCCCAATGTATGGGGCGGCGTGGACCACAAGCGCTACATCATTGAAGCGAAGGGAAGCGGCTTGGCCTTCTTCGATTACGACCACGACGGATGGCTGGATATCTATCTTACGAATGGAACGCGCTTCGCTGCCAACTGGCCGCCTGAGAATGCGCCGACGTCCCACCTGTACAAGAACAACCGCGACGGAACTTTCACCGACGTTACTGAAAAATCCGGATTGGCACGCAGCGGCTGGCAGACCGGTATCTGCGTCGGCGACTACGACAACGACGGGTGGGACGATCTTTTTTGCTGTTTTTGGGGTCATAACATCTTGTTTCACAACAACGGCGACGGCACGTTTACAGATGTTACGCGCAAAGCCGGCGTTTACGATGAGCGGATCCGCTGGGGCGCGGGTTGCACCTGGCTCGACTATGACCGGGATGGACGCTTGGATCTTTTCGTTTGCAATTATATAAAGCTCGATCCCGAAAAAGTTTCTGCTCCCGGCGAAACTGCGCAGTGTCAGTGGAAAGGCATCCCCGTCATGTGCGGCCCTCGCGGTCTTCCCGGCGACACGAATGTTCTTTTTCACAACAACGGGGACGGCACATTCACCGACGTTTCCGAGAAGTCGGGCATCCTGAAACCGGGTCCCCGGTACTCGATTACCGCGGTCTCTTACGATTTTGACAATGACGGCTGGCCGGATATTTACGTGGCTGTGGATTCCGAACCAAGCATGCTGTTCCGCAACAACCACGACGGCACATTCACAGACATCGCGGTGTTAGCCGGCTGTGCCTACAGCGAGAATGGCCACGAGCAGGCTGGAATGGGCGTAGCCATAGGCGATTATGACTGTGACGGCTGGTTCGACATTTTCAAGACCAACTTCGCGGACGATACCTGCAATCTCTATCACAACAACGGAGACGGAACGTTTACCGATGTTACCTTTGCCTCAGGAATCGGCATCAACAACCGGTACGTCGCCTGGGGTTGCGGGTTTTTCGATTTCGACAATGATGGCTGGCCGGACATCCTGCAGATCAATGGACATGTCTACCCGGAAATTGAGGGGCACGATACCGGGCAGTCTTTCAAAAACCCACGCCTGGTGTACAAGAACCTCGGCAAAGGGCAGTTCAAAGACGTTTCGTCCGAAATGGGCCCGGGCATTAGCGAGCGTTTCTCCAGCCGCGGCGCCGCGTTCGGGGACTATGACAACGATGGCGACATCGACGCGCTGATTTTGAATATGAACGACTTGCCTTCGCTTCTTCGCAACGACGGCGGAAATCTGCAGAATTGGATCAAGATCAAGCTCATCGGGACTCGGTGCAATCACACCGCCATCGGGGCTCGCGTGCGCGTGGTAACCGGCAACCACGCCCAGATGGACGAGGTCCACAGCGGCTCTAGCGTCATGTCGCAGTCGGACCTGCGTCTCCACTTCGGCCTGGGAAAGGCCCATACCGTAGATCTCATCGAAGTCAAGTGGCCAACCACCGAGAAGATCGAACGTTTCACACAAGTAAAGGTCAACCAGATACTCAAAATCCGCGAAGGCAGCGGGATCGTCGAGGTTGTAAGGCCCAAAACGAAATAGCGACGTTGCGGATCGCAACCGTGTCCATTGCCGCCGGTCTCCGGTATTTCAACGGGGCGGAGACCCCGTCGTTTGGTCCTTTAGAATAACCAGGAATTGCCGAAGCTCCCGCCGCTGGCGTTCGATTGCGGCGCTCTCTGCTTTCTCGGCCTGCTCATAGGCTTCAAACTCCTGATGGGCCTTGGATTCTTCGCCGATTCGTTTGTAGTCCAGACCGAGTCGGTAATGGGCTTCACCGAGGTGCGGACTTACTTCAATCGCCTTTTTATACGCCTGAATAGCCTGCTCGAAGCCGCCTCGCGCGGAATACAAAATCCCGAGTTGCAGGTACGCTTCGCCGAGATGGGGATCGATAGTCACGGCCCTTTGAAGCAGCGTTTCGGCCTGTTGCAAATCTGCTAAGTTCTCCGATCCTCTCTGCCGTTTCCAAAGGGTCATCGCGTAATAATAGTTGGCGAGAGCATTCCCGGGCTGGTCTTGCACAAAACGCGCTAGCTTCAGCTCGCTGCAGGGCAGCGGCGCTGGCGTGGCCTTTTCCATTTTGCCGAGGAAAAGGTAGGGGGCGGGGTCTGCCGGTTTCAGGTCGGAAGCATCGCAGAGGCGGCGGGCGGCCTCGTCGTAAGAGCCTCTGGCGTAGAGAGCCGCACCGAGCCCTGCCAGCATTCTCGCCGAATCCGGGTGCGCGCCGGACCCCTTGGTAAAAACTTCTACGGCTGGTCCGGCCGCCCGGTGGAGGAGCAGTTCCGTACCCCATTCGAAATAATTCTGCTCACTGGGGTCCAGGCGAACGGCCTTTTCATATTCGCGGACCGCTCCCAGAGGATCGCCCAGGCGCTCGTCGACATCGCCTAGCAAACGATGCACCTCTGCTTTGTTGGCGTTCACGGCCAATTTCCGGGCTTGCTCGCGAGCCCGCGCGAAGTCGCCGTTGGCTCTGTAAGCCAGCGCCAGATGGTACGCATTGGCATGATTTCCGGGATTGATCTGGTAAGCAGCCTCCAGTAGCGGGATGGCTTCGGGATATCTCTCGGAGAGAAAGTAGAATTCCCCGAGCCGATGATTCGCCTCGAAGCTTCCGGGTGCCTGGACAAGGGCTGCCCGCAGCCTACTCTCAGACGCTTTCGCTTCGCGGCCTGTCGCCCCTCCTTTGGGAGCGCCGGTCGAGGTTTCCTCCGACTCGCCGGACTTGAGCGCAAGAGTTTGCTTGGTGAGTGCTTCGCTGGCGCGCGCGCGCGTGTCGGACCCATGTCCACCGGCATTGCTCCAATCCGTGACCCCCGCTACCGTGAAATTGGGCTCGTCTCTAAATTCCATCGCTCCGGGCGCGGAGCGAGAGGATCGGGAAGCGCCGAGTTCGGCCGATCCCAGAGTTGCGAGGACCAAATCGACATGCTTCTTCTCTCCCGGTGACAATGCCAGGGGGTCGCTGACAGCGTTGTGCAATCCTGATTTTTCCGCCGTCAAGGTATAAGTGCCGGCGCCAGGAGCCGAAAAGACGAAAGTCCCATCCGCATTCGTTTTCTTTAGGACAGGATTTGAACGGCCTTGCTCCTCAAGAACCACAGAAGCGCCGGCAACTGGCTCGCCGGCCGAGTTTCGAACCGTGCCCTCGACGGTGATTGCGCCCCCCTGCGGCGGGGAAGGGCTTTCGGCGAAAGCGGTCGCGCTTGACAAGCTCGCCAGCGCAACACTCAGAGCGATCAGAATCACACGGCATCGATTGTTGAATGTTTCCGATGAGGGCCGCAAGGTGTGCAAGCAATTCATCATGGAGACCAAATTCTCTTCTCCTGCGCCTAGCGGCATGCCTCGTTCCGGAATTCTATCCCCGGCAATAGCCATTCGCAATCGTTCTGCTCCAAGCAAGGTTTCGGAGAAAGTTCTGTATGCTGACAACGGAAACGCGCCTAGAACTCTTCGTTTCATCGCTCGCGTAGCGCGTCTTATTGATGACCTGCGAGACGGTGGCGGTTGACACGCCCGACCGATGGCGACAGTCTTTTATTAACGCTGCTCATACCTGTGTAGCGACCAGCGGCACGGTGTTGTTCTCCACCATTATGAAGGGCCAGGTATCTTAGCTCCACAGCCGATCCCAGGAGCGCTCATGGTCCCATTGAGGGGTGGGCTCGAAATAGCCCGTGCCCGGCGCCAAATGTTGCCGCACCACGTCTTCGTTGAGAGTCACGCCGAGACCGGGACGGTCAGGCACGTCAATCCAGCCATGGTTGACGATCGGTGTCGTGACTCCTTCTTGCACGATCGATGACCACCAGGGCACGTCGAGGGAATGGTTCTCGAGTGCGAGGAAGTTCTCGGTAGCCGCGGCACAATGTACGTTCGCCATGCAACTGACTGGTGTGCCAGCGAAATGCATCGCCATCGGTACGCCGCAATCTTCAGCCATGTCTCCGATCTTGTGGGTTTCTAAGATGCCGCCCGCGGTCGCGAGATCCGGATGGATCTTGCTCACCGCGTGCCTCTCACAAAGCACGCGAAAGGGCTCCTTGAGATAGATATCTTCGCCGGTGAGAATGGGAGTGGGACTCTGGTCGGAGATCTGCTTGAGGAGGTCTGTATAGGTCCAAGGAATCACGTCTTCCATCCAAGACAAATTGTACTTTTCATAAGCCTTTCCCAGCCGGATGATCGACATGACGCCGAGATGGCCCAAGTGGTCCATGGAAAGGGGGATTTCCATACCCACGGCATCGCGCACGGCCGCAACGTATTGCTCGAGCATCGCAATACCCTTGTTGGTGACCTCCATTCCCAACAAGGGATGAGGGAGTTGAATCATTTCCCGCTGATTAAGGTCCGTGGGATTGGTGACGGTACCCGGGCCACCATCTCGATCCCCAAATCCATCTTAAGCCAAGTGAGCCCCATGCCCTCTTTGCGCTCCTTCATCCGCTGCGCGAGATCCTGGGGTCCTTGGATTCCTCGGTGTCGGCATAGATGCGAATCTTGTTTCGGAACTTGCCACCACCAAGTATCGCGTAGATGGGCGCGCTGTAGACCTTGCCGGCGATATCCCAGAGAGCCATTTCGATGGCGCACACTCCGCCACCTTGTCGTGCGTGTCCTCCAAATTGCTTGATTTTACGGAAAATCTTGTCGAGTTGTAACGGATCCTCGCCCACAATGCGGCTCTTTAGAAAAAGAGCATAAGTCGCGCTTGCACCGTCCCGAACCTCGCCCAATCCGTACACTCCCTGGTCCGTGTCAATTCGAATGATGGGACAAGGACTCGGTCCAGGCTTTACAATCGTCGCGACACGAAGGTCGGTGATCTTGAGCTTGGACGGACGGGAGTTGGTGTTGACGTTTTTGGGATAGGCCGAATCTCCGGTCAGCAGGGTACCTCCGATTGCCACAGCGGAAGTCTTCAGAATCTCGCGACGATCAAAAACGTGCCGAGCGCTTTTACTCATGGCGTTGCGTCCTTTCCTGAGGAAAGAGTCATTGAATTGCCCGACTGCAGCACAAATTAGAGCCGCTCATGCCTTTGGCGGCCTGTTCGATCGACCTGAGCTTCTCAAAGATTGTAGGTTGCAGACAAGATTTGCGTTTGACAAATCAACGTTCATTTGAGAGTTTCGGCGCGTTGAGAGATTGGCGCGGCCGAACTTAGTGCCCAAAGCGTGATTGCCGAGCCGCCGTTCCTTCCGCCGCCGGAGGTAAGCTACCATGAGGACCCCGCAAAGCCTTTTCGACAAACTGAGCATGAGTGCCGCCATAGCTGTAAGCGCGATTGCGCTGATGGCAGCCGCTCCGCTTCGGGCGCAACTGTTGACATTCTCTAGGCAGGACCTCGTCGACTACACCGCGGAGGATCCATTTGACCGTCTGCCCGACGGCAGGCCCAAGGTGCCGGACGACCTGCTGGAAAGAGCGCGCGAACTTTCATCGGAGGAAGTCTGGGCGGTTCTTCAAGAAAAGGGTTTCCACAACCAGTATGCCGACGGATTTCAGGTACTACATCCTGGAAAGCCCATGGCCGGGCGGGCTTTCACCGTTCAGTTCATGCCGTCGCGCCCCGACATCGACAACATTGCAAAAGCCAAGGCAAAGGATCATGGCCTCGCGCGCCTCACCAATCAAACCGCGATCGACATGCTGCAACCCGGTGACGTACTCATCGTGGACCTCTTCGGCAAGAAAGTGAACGGAACGATTGTCGGTGATAACCTCTTCTATTACGTAATGAAGGCTACTGGTGGTGGGGGCTTGGTCGTCGATGGAAGTATTCGAGACCTCAATGGGATTTCGGAAATCGGCATGCCCGCCTACTTTCGGTCTGTCGATCCGACGCCCATCGGCAACGTGATGCTAACCGGAATCAATGTTCCGGTGCGAATCGGGGGTGTAACCGTGATGCCTGGTGATCTGGTAGTCGGTGACCGCGAAGGCGTGTATTTTGTTCCGCCACAGCTTGTAAAGGAAGTGTTGGACCGCGCCGATGAGATCCGTATTCACGACGAGTGGACGAAAAAGAAATTTGACGAAGGGAAGTATAAGTCGAGCGAGATTTACTCCGCTCCGGCGGATCCAAAGTTGCAGCGTGAATATCAGGAATACTTAAAGAGGCGATTAGAGGAAATTCGGAAACAGCGGAGTTCGAATTAGGGGAGGCAAAATCATGGCAGGCTCACTTGGAAAAGAACTCACGCGCCGCGGGTTCATTACCAGGGTCGGGCAGGGCCTGGTCATAGCCAATGTTGCCGGTACGTTACTGAAGGACGCCCGGCCGGAGCAACTCGTGGTCCCTGATCCGCCGGGCAAGAAACTAGGGTGGGCCGTTGTTGGCCTGGGCAACCTCGCAATCCATGAGATCTTGCCTGCCTTTGCCAAATGCGAGAGATCGAAAGTGGTGGCGTTTGTGAGCGGCCACCCGGACAAAGCAAACAAGCTGGCGCTGCGCTATGGCGTCAGCCCGAGAAATATTTACAACTACCACAATTACGATTCGATCCGAGACAACTCCGAAGTCGACATCATCTATATCGTTCTGCCCAACGGGATGCACGCCGAATATACCGTCCGTGGGTTTCAAGCGGGTAAGCATGTGCTGACCGAGAAGCCCATGGCCA
>QHZC01000090.1:9233-10466 GCA_003224515.1 Acidobacteriota bacterium | reverse complement strand
TACAACCAGGAGGCCATCCGGATCGCGCGCTCCCGCGAACTAGGACTTACCAAGGTGATTCTCGCTGACCACGGCTTCAACATCGGTGATCCTACCCAGTGGCGACTGAAGAAAGACCTTGCCGGGGGAGGCTCCTTGATGGATATCGGCATCTATTCCCTGCAGGCAGCACGCTATCTTTCGGGCGAAGAACCCACCGAAGTGAACGCGGTGATGTACAACACGCCGGGCGATCCCCGTTTTAGGGAAGTAGAGGAGACCATCAACTTTCAATTGGGCTTCCCGAGCGGCGTTCTGGCAAATTGCACATCCAGCTACGGCTACGCCGGACAGAATCATTACCGTGTCGTGGGAACGGAGGGCTGGCTGGAGATGGATCCGGCGACAAGCTACCGGGGCTTGCACATGCGGGTGCATCGCGGGAGCATCACGGAAGAAAGAGAACTCCCCGTACGTGACCATTTCGCTCTAGAGATGGACCATATGTCCGGATGCGTCATGGAAAACAAAGAGCCACTGACCCCGGGCGAAGAGGGACTGCGCGACTTAAAAATCATGATGGCGATCTATGAGGCGGGAAGAGCGGGGAAGACAGTGAAGTTGTAGACCGTCCCCATTGGATCCCTTCTGGACGCGCGAGAATGGCTGCCGACAATAGAAACGCGCATCGCCTATCTCGCGTCAAAGCTTTTCCTCAGAAACATGAAACAAAATGGATGGCGGCGGGCGAGCCTTCAAGAGCCGATACCATCTCTCCTTGACATCCTCCCCTCCCTGAAGGACGGATTCCCTGCTTCCTACCTGAAATTCTCGCTATCGCCGCTGGAGCAAGCAATTCGTTCCGCGAGCCCTGGGCAACAAGTCCTCGAACCACGGCAAGAATCCTGAAAGATTTTGTAATACCTCTGCAATCCAAGGGTGGTGCATATCACCTTGCGTTTCTTGGGGGTTGCGCAGCATGCTTTATTTAGATTGCGCCTGGCTATATTCGAGCAATTGTATTCTTATGCGCACCATTGACACACCGCGAGCCGCACCGTAGCATCACTTTCACCGGCCGCAATTCTTGCTCACGATTCGCGCCGGAAGAGAGGCCTCTCATGAGCCTTCGCGACTTCATCACCAAGCAGTTTATCGATGTCATCGAGTGGGTTGAGCCGGAAGAAGGCATCCTGGCCTATCGCTATCCCATGCAGGATCGCGAGATCCAGAACGGCGGCAAGCTGACCGTTC